>JAILIQ010000011.1 GCA_024695205.1 Lachnospiraceae bacterium | reverse complement strand
CCTCCGGTTCGTGTTGCAGATGAATTATTAAAAATATATTTACCGTATCTGAACGAAAAATGAATTAATGATATAAAATATAAACTATGTTTATAAGCGGTTAAAAGATATAAATTTAGTATTTAACTATCCCAAAACGTATTTACTACGAAAAATTTATCTGATATAATCCGACGAGTTAGAGTAATCTAACTGCAAGAAAAGCTTTATTTACGAGTGAACGGTACAGGTTACCGGTAACGGCAACCTGTACCGGAAACCGGGAAATGCCATCGGTAATCGATATCGGGAACCGGGAAATGCCATCGGTAGTCGATATCGGAAACCGGGAAATGCCATCGGTGATCGATATCGGCAACCGGTACTGTGACAAGTGGAGTATATCATGATAAAATTAATGAAAAATCTGACAAAAAAGGATCTCCTGTTTGTATGTATATGTGCGGCAATGGTAGTGCTGCAGGTCTGGCTTGACCTGACGATGCCGGATTATACACAGAAGCTTACGGAATCGGTCTCTTCGGGAGCGCTTGAGATGAGCACCGTCCTGAAGAACGGCGGAATGATGCTTTTATGTGCTCTGGGAAGCATGGCTGCGTCGATCGTCTGCGGCTTTTTTGCCGCAAGGGTCGCTGCCAATTTTGCCAAAACGCTGCGGCAGAAGCTGTTTGACCGGATAACCGATTTTTCCGATGCGGAGATCAATCATTTCTCAACACCGAGCCTTATCACAAGAACGACCAATGATGTTGTTCAAATGCAGATGCTTATTGCAATAGGGCTTCAGGTCCTGATCAAGGCGCCCGTACTTGCGGTCTGGGCGATCACCAAGATATCCGCTACAAGTGTGGAGTGGACAAGTGCCGTGGCCGTCTGTGTCGCGATCATGATCTTTACAATAGTGGTTCTTGTTCTTCTTGCCTATCCCAAATTCAAGCAGATACAGAAGCTTACCGACAAACTGAACGATGTAACGCGTGAGAATATCTCGGGCGTGCGTGTTGTACGCGCCTTCAATGCGGAAGAATACCAGCAGGAGAAATTTGCCCGCGTGAACGAGGCGATAACCAGAAATCACCTGTTTACAAGCAGGACTCTGGGTATCATGATGCCGGTCATGACAGTCAGCATGAGCGGGCTTACACTTGCGATATACTGGATCGGCGCATATCTTATCAACAGAGCCGGGATCATGGAACGCGCCACGCTGATAGGAAATATGGCAGCCTTCACGCAGTATGCCCTTCAGGTAGTCGCTGCATTCATAATGCTTGTTGCGATCTTTATCGTGATGCCCCGGACAATGGTATCCGCAAGGCGTATACAGGAAGTCCTGAGCACCGAGCCCGTGATAATATATCCCGGAAAACCGGTCGAACAGTCAGCTAAAGGCAGGATAGAGTTTAAAAATGTTTCATTTGCCTACGCTGACGGAGATAAGCCGTGCATAAGGGATCTGACATTTACGGTTGAACCCGGGCAGACATTTGCGATAATCGGTGCAACCGGTTCGGGCAAGACGACCCTGATAAATCTGATCCCCAGATTTTACGACGCTACGAAAGGCGAAGTTCTGATAAACGGACGGAATGTGAAGGATTATCCCAAGGAGCAGCTTGAAAAGGAGGTCTCCCTTGCTCCTCAGAAAGCGATCCTTTTCATGGGCGATATAAAATCCAATGTGACCTACGGTTCAAAAAGAGAGGTCCCGGATGATGATCCCGGACTTAAAAAAGCTCTTGAGATCGCAAAGGCGGAATTTGTTTCCGAACTTCCCGAAGGCATTCACTCTGCGGTCGCACAGGGAGGAACGAATTTCTCCGGCGGACAGAAGCAGAGGCTGTCGATCGCGAGGGCGGTATTCAAGGGCGCGGGGATCATTATTTTCGATGATACGTTCTCGGCGCTCGACTATAAGACAGACATGCTCGTGCGCCGCTCCCTTAATGAAGAACTAAAGGATACAACGGTCATGATCGTGGCTCAGAGGATCGGTACGATCAAGAATGCCGATCAGATCCTGGTACTTCACGAGGGTAAGATAGCCGGACTCGGCAAACATGAAGAATTGCTGGAAAACTGCCCGATCTATAAGGAGATCGCGCTGTCACAGCTGAGAGAGGAGGAACTGTAAGATGCCGGTCAGAAACCGTATGCCGCTGCCTGATGAAAAGGCGGATTTAGGCGCAGTCAGAAAGATCGTTTTATACGGTAAAAGATACCTCCCCGCGATCCTTGTCGCATTTGTCTTTGCTGTCGGAGGATCGGTCACGACCATTATCGGACCCGAAAAGATCAGCGATCTTGTCAATGAGATAACCGGAGGCATCATTACCGGTATCGATATGGAGGCGATAAAGAATATCTGCATCACGCTTGTAACGATCTATGTGATAGGCGCGGTCCTCCATTACGGCCAGCAGTTTATTACCGCGACCGTTACTCAGTATATGTCACGCAGGCTCAGGAAGGATATTGATGAGAAGATCAACCGCCTTCCGCTGTCATTTTTCGACTCGACAACCAAGGGCGATGTGCTTTCGCGTGTGACCAATGATGTAGATACGATCAGTCAGACGCTCGCATCGAGCACGGCGAATCTGATCAGCTCGCTGACCCTGTTCATCGGTGTTATCTACAAAATGTTCGACACAAACGTGATACTGTCACTGATCACGATCGCCACATCTGTGCTGGGATTTGTGTTCATGGGCGCGATACTTAAAAGATCACAGAAATATTTTAACAGGAAACAGATAGACCTTGGTGTTATGAACGGGCAGATCGAAGAGGTTTATACAAACCATACGATAGTCCGGGCATTCGGCGCCAAGAAACAGGAAAAGGATAAGTTCGATGCAACGAACGAAGGTCTGTATGACAGCAACTGGAGATCACAGTTCCTCTCGGGAATGATGATGCCTGTAATGACCTTTGTCGGGAATCTCTCATATGTCCTGATATTTGTTGCCGGCGTTGCTTTTATCATAAACGGAAATGATGCGGTAACGCTTGGGACCATCATGTCATTTATCATATATTCGCGACTGTTCTCACAGCCTTTACAGACCTTTGCACAGTCGATGACTTCGATGCAGCAGGCTTCCGCAGCGTCAAAGCGTGTATTTGAACTGCTCGGAAATGAGGAGATGCCCGATGAGGCCGAAAAGACCGAAAAGCTTGACAAGGTTCGCGGAGATGTTGAGTTTAAAAACGTCAGGTTCGGCTATCTGCCCGATAAAACGATCATCCATGATTTCTCTGCCGGTCTGAAGGCAGGACAGAAGGTTGCAATCGTCGGACCTACGGGAGCCGGCAAGACAACGATCGTAAACCTGCTCATGCGTTTTTATGATGTAAATGACGGAGATATCCTGGTTGACGGTGTATCGACCCGGAAGATGAAACGTGAGCGCGTACATGATCTGTTCGATATGATCCTGCAGGATACCTGGCTGTTTGACGGTACGATCCGTGAAAATCTTGTTTACAACAAGACCGGGGTAACCGATGAAGAACTTGACCGTGCGGTGGAGGCAGTCGGTCTGAAACACTTTATCTCAACGCTTCCGATGGGATATGATACTGCGATAAACGAGGCTCTCAATCTGTCCGAGGGACAGAAACAGCAGCTTACCATAGCACGCGCTATGATCAAGGATTCGCCTCTGCTCATTCTGGATGAGGCTACATCTTCGGTCGATACACGTACAGAGCTTGTGATCCAGGCCGCCATGGACAGACTCACGGTCGGCAGGACATCATTTGTCATCGCACACAGACTCTCAACGATACGAAATGCCGATGTGATTCTGGTTATGAGAGACGGCGATATAGTAGAGCAGGGAAATCATGAGGAGCTGCTCGCGAAGAACGGATTCTACGCCGAACTGTACAACAGTCAGTTCGAGAAAACCGCTTAAATAAAACAAAAATCCCCTCTTGACTATTGAATAAAAAAGTCTTACAATGATTTTGCAAGCTGGCGCTTTAAAGGATTAAAGTCATAAAGCGCCAGTCTCTTGTATTTAAGGGAAAAAGGAAAACAAAAGGAAAGAGGGAGAAAAGTTTTATGAGAAGAAAAGTTTTATCGATCGTGACAGCTCTTGTTATGGCTGTTGCGCTTGCCGGCTGCTCGGCCGGCGCAGACAATGCGTCCAAGGTTTATAACATCGGTGTATGCCAGCTTGTTGAACATCCGGCACTGGATGCGGCAACCCAGGGATTTAAGGAAGCCCTGATCGCCAAGCTCGGTGAAGACAAGGTAAAGTTTGATGTGCAGAACGCCCAGGGCGAGCAGGCAACTTCGGCAACCATCTGCAATGGTTTCGTTTCCGACAATGTCGATCTGATCCTTGCCAATGCTACAACTCCGCTCCAGACAGCGGCAGCTGCAACTTCATCGATCCCGATCCTCGGAACATCCGTAACCGACTATGCATCCGCACTTCAGATCAGCGGATGGAACGGTACCACAGGAAGAAATATTTCGGGAACCTCAGATCTTGCTCCTATCGATCAGCAGGAGAAGATGCTCAAAGAGCTCTTCCCCGATGTCAAAAAGGTAGGTCTTCTGTTCTGCACGGCCGAATCCAATTCCGCCTACCAGATCGATCTGTTCGTCAAGGCTCTTGAAGCTGACGGAATAGCTTACGTAAAATACGGTGTTGCGGATTCCAACGAGATCCAGAGCGTTGTGACCAATGCCGTTTCGGAATGTGATGTTCTGTATATCCCTACCGACAATACTCTCGCCAATGCGACAGAGACTATTTACAATATCGTGGTACCCGCAGGGATCCCCGTGATCGTCGGAGAGGAAGGTATCTGCAAAGGCTGCGGCGTTGCAACCCTTTCGATCAGCTATTACGATCTCGGATATACCACAGGCGAGATGGCTTATGAAATACTTGTCAACGGTAAGGACATCAAGACTCTCGAGGTAAAATATGCTCCCAATACCACCAAGAAGTACAACAAGAGCATATGCGAGAAGCTCGGTATCACAATTCCTTCGGACTATACGGCTATTGAGGAGTAAGCTTTCATGATCTGTTCATTTGGCGCACTTAATATTATGTCACTCTTCCGTGCCCTGCCCGGGGCTGTTGCCCAGGGTATGGTATGGGGAGTCATGGCTTTAGGAGTATATATAACCTTCAGGCTCCTTGATTTTGCGGATCTGACGGTCGACGGCTCGCTTGCCTTCGGAGCCGCGGTCTGCATCATGCTTATCAGAGCCGGTGTAAATCCGGTCATTGCAACGCTGATCGCATTCCTTGCCGGAATGGTGGCAGGACTTGTTACGGGCCTGCTGAACACTCTTCTGGGGATACCGGGAATACTTGCGGGAATCCTTACCCAGATAGGTCTGTATTCGATCAATCTGCATGTAATGGGTAAGTCCAACCAGCCTGTGTCCGTCGATAATTATCAGCTGGTTGCCTCTTTACGGTATGTCACGGAGGGAGGAATGACAAGGCTCCTGTTTTTTATCGGGATGATCATATTTCTCCTGGCTCTTGTCGGGATACTGTACTGGTATTTCGGGACCGAGCAGGGCCACGCGATCCGTGCGACGGGCTGTAATTCGCAGATGGCAAGGGCACAGGGCATCAATACCGGTTTTATCAAGGTACTTGCTCTTATGCTCTCTAACGGACTTGTAGGCCTTTCCGGCGCGATCTACGGACAGTTTCAGGGCGCAGCGGATGTAAATATGGGCAGGGGCGCCATCGTTATCGGTCTTGCCGCTGTCATCATAGGTGAGGTATTTTTCGGTAAATTTGCGTCAAAGCGCCGCATGGCATTTGCGTGGACGCTTATTGCCGTGATAGTCGGAGCCGTGATCTACTACATGGTTTACCAGTTCGTACTGTGGCTTAAGATGCCCTCGGAGGACATGAAACTTCTTTCGGCTGTTGTTGTGGCAGTATTCCTTTCGATCCCCTATCTGAAGGAACGGCATGCGTCACGGAAAGGAGAGGCAAAGGCATGAGTACGGCACTTGAACTGAACGGTGTACGAAAGGTATTTAACAAGGGTACCGTAAATGAAAAGATCGCGCTGAACAATCTTGAACTTAAGCTCGAAGAGGGCGATTTTGTTACGGTCATAGGCGGTAACGGAGCGGGAAAGTCAACGATGCTGAATGCCGTTGCGGGCGTATGGCCTGTCGATTCGGGGCGTATCCTGATCGGAGGAAGGGACGTTACACTGCTTGCCGAACACAAGCGCGCCGCTTATCTCGGAAGGGTATTCCAGGACCCCATGACAGGGACCGCAGCTACCATGGACATCGAGGAAAATATGGCTCTTGCCTTCAGGCGCGGTCAGAAAAGAAGGCTTCGCTGGGGGATAACCCAGAAGGAAAGAGATTTCTTCAGAGGCGAGCTTGAGAAGCTCGGACTCGGACTTGAGGACAGGCTCACTACCAAGGTTGGTCTGCTCTCCGGAGGACAGAGACAGGCGATCACGCTTCTTATGGCTTCGATGAAGCGTCCGGATCTGCTCCTTCTCGATGAGCATACCGCAGCGCTCGATCCCAAGACCGCGGCCAAGGTGCTTGAGATCAGCGAGCAGATCATTAACGAGAACAAACTGACCGCAATGATGGTAACACACAACATGCGTGATGCGATAAAACACGGCAATCGTCTTGTGATGATGAATGAAGGACACATCATTTACGATGTGCGCGGGGAGGAAAAGAGCCGCCTTGAGGTGAAGGATCTGCTTGCCCGCTTTGAAGAGGCCAGCGGCAGCGAATTTGCCAATGACAGGATGATGCTGGCGTAAGGTTGTGATCTTTGTATTGAACGTTCTATAAGGCCCTGACCCGGTGACGGGGTGAGAATGCGGCAGTGATAACGGGACGGTTCTTTTTGTCATATTTTTAACTGTTGAAAAATGTGATAAAAGGAACCATCCCGTTTTTGTGCGATAAACGAATGCACCCGGCGCAAGCTTGCCTGCGGCCAAGGGCTGAGTGAACGGTCATCGGGCTGACTGTGTACGCAAGATGCCGCGACGGATAGAGCAGGAGTCAGCCTACTCGATTGCATCTAACTTTACGCTATGAATCCGGTGGCGGATGTGGTATAATAAAGGATACATGAGTGTACGAGTGTATAAGTGTATAAGTATACGAGTGTATGAGTATACGAGTATACGAGTATACGAGCGCAGGATATGTGAAAGCGGCGGAAGTTTTTATATGGGGCAAATAAAGGAAGCAGCTGAAGGGAGAAAGGAAATGTCGTTCTGGTTCATAGTGCTGAGCCTGGTAGCTGTCGGCAGTATTGCGGGTGCCGTTTATATGATCTGGTCGACGGGCAGGTTTGAAGGGATCAGGGCTCTCGCACACGGGAACAGGGTACTGCAGATAGTGATCCCTGCGGTGATCGTGGCGGGTCTGTTCGGATTGTGCGTCCTGACCATGTCATTTATGAATGCTGCTGTGGTGTTCATACATTTTGCGATCTTCAGGCTGCTGTTCGGACTGGCCGGACTTATCGTAAATAAGGTTTCCGGGAAGAAAACCGCGTTTTACTGGCAGGGCTGGGGATCGCTCGCGTTAAGCGTTGTATACCTGGGTGCCGCGTTCTTTCTGTGCCATCATGTCTGGCAGAAGACATATGAGATCACAACGGATAAGGCGATAGGAGATCTGAAGATCGCGATGTTTGCGGATTCGCATATAGGGACAACCTTTGACGGCGAGGGCTTTGCGGCGCAGATGGAGAGGATAAATGCTCAAAAGCCTGACATAGTCTTCATCGTAGGTGATTTTGTCGATGACGGTTCAAACCGCGAGGATATGATAAAAGCCTGTGAGGCATTGAAAAATATGGATGCGCCGTACGGTGTGTGGTATGTTTACGGAAATCATGACAAGGGTTATTACAGCAGCGCCCGGCGCGGGTTTTCATCCACTGATCTGATGATCAAACTGAAGCAGAACGGCGTAAAGGTCATGACGGACGATGTGGAGATCGTGGATGACAGGATCGCGATCGTCGGCAGGAATGACAGATCTATGGGAAACAGAAGATCGGCGGCGGAACTTACTGAGGGAATAGATGATGACAAATATATCATAATCCTCGACCACCAGCCTTCCGACTATGAGGCCGAGGCTGCGACCAAAGCCGATCTGGTCCTTTCGGGACATACACATGGAGGACAGCTCATCCCGATAACTTATGTCGGCGAGTGGACGGGGCAGAACGACAGGACCTACGGACACGAAAAAAGAAACGGGACCGATTTTGTGGTGACCTCGGGAATTTCCGACTGGGAGCTTAAGTTTAAGACCGGGACCTGGTCAGAGTATGTGATTATAAATGTCAGGGGAAGATGAGCAAAGCCGGGATAAACGCAATGAAATGACATTCCGGGTGAAATGTGATATAATCGGGGTATGTTGATCTTATAAGAGGCAGAAAAAAGACAAAGGAGTGTATATCAGATATGATATCTCTAATTGTTTCTCTTTGCGTACTGGTTGTCGGATTTATCGTTTACGGCGGCATCGTGGACAGGATATTCGGTCCGGACGACCGCAAAACGCCGGCTATCGCGATCAATGACGGTGTTGACTGTGTTCCGATGAAACCGTGGAAGGCATTTCTTATACAGCTGCTCAACATCGCCGGAACGGGACCGATCTTCGGAGCCCTGATGGGCGCCTGCTTCGGACCTGTCGTTTTTCTATGGATAGTCCTGGGATCGATCCTCGGAGGTGCCGTTCACGATTATATGTGCGGCATGATCTCAAGCCGCAACAAAGGCGCATCGATCGCCGAACTTTCGGGAACGTATCTCGGAAATGCGGCAAAATGGGTGATGCGCATATTCTCCGTAGTTCTGCTTGCTCTTACGGGAACCGTATTTGTCAACAGCCCGGCCGCATTGATAGCAAGACTGACACCGAAGGCTCTTAACGATAACTTCTGGATCGTAGTGATCCTGCTTTATTACCTGCTTGCGACACTTCTTCCGATAGACAAACTGATCGGTAAGCTTTATCCGGTCTTCGGCATCATCCTGATCATAATGGCTGTGAGCATTATGGGCGGAACCGTGATCGGTGGCTATCATATTCCCGAGATCTCATTTGCCGATCTTCATCCCGAGGGCCTGCCGGTGTGGCCGTTTATGTTCGTCACCGTTGCATGCGGGGCTATTTCGGGTTTTCATGCAACCCAGTCTCCTATGATCGCAAAATGTATCACAAGTGAAAAACAGGGCAGGATGGTATTTTACGGTGCGATGATCGCGGAATCGGTGATCGCGCTCATCTGGGCTGCGGCAGGAGTCGCATTCTACGGGAGTACACAGCTGCTTCAGAATGCACTGACCGAACTCGGACAGTCCGGAACGGTATATGAGATCGCCAGCATGATGCTCGGCACGGTCGGCGGCGTCCTTGCGGTTGTCGGAGTCGTTGTCTGCCCGATCACATCGGGAGATACCGCATTCAGGAGCGCACGTCTTATCATTGCCGAGATCACAAAACTCGACCAGCGTAAGATCAGGAACCGCCTGATCATAACGATCCCGCTGCTTGCTGTCGGAGCGATGCTGACACAGATGGATTTCAATGTACTGTGGAGATATTTCTCATGGTCCAATCAGACACTTGCGATGATCGCGCTGTGGGTGGCCACGGCCTATCTTGTCAGGGAATCCAAAAAACGTTTCGCTTCGCTTATCACTGCATTACCTGCGGCCTTTATGTCGGCAGTCAGCATGACTTATATTCTTATGGCGGATGAGGGATTCGGTCTTGGACAGGCTGTTGCGTATCCGGTCGGGATCTGTTTTGCAGCCGTATTGTTTGCCGTATACCTGTATATGTGGGGGAAAATGAGGAAAAAATATGCGTCCGGCAATTGACGGCAGCCGCCGTTTTTACGAAAAGAAAGTGGCCGATCTGATCAGCAGGAGATTTCCGAAATATGAGGATCGTATAGCGGTCGGTATTGCAGGTGAAGGCTCCGACTGCTTCGGCTATGATGATTTTATCTCAAGAGACCACGATTTCGGCACCGGAGTCTGCCTGTGGCTTACGGATGAGGATATGCGGGAGATAGGCGGGGCTTTGTCACGTGCCTATGATGCACTTGTAGACGAGCAGCCCGGAGGTGCGGGGCTCAGTGCCAGGTTACGCGAAAGACGCGGCGTGATGACGATCCATGACTATTATTCGGACATACTCGGGATCGACTGCGATACCCGGAATTGTACGATCGGCGATGACGACTGGCGAAAGCTCGATCACAGCTGTCTTGCGACTGCGGTCAACGGTGAAGTGTTCAGGGATGATATGGGGAGCTTCACGGCTTTCCGTAAACTGTTGCTGAAATATTATCCCGATCATATCTGGAAGGTCAGGATCGCCGATGAACTGCACAGATTTGCATCAGGCATGCAGGTTAATTATGTGAGGTGCATGACAAGAGGCGATATCGTAGCTGCCCGGATGTGTCAGGCGCAGGGTCTCGAATCGGCCATGCAGCTGTATTTTCTGTTGAAAAGGGAATATCCGCCGTATTATAAGTGGACGTTCAGAAGGCTCGGTGAGATCGACAGGGAAGAGACCGGCAACGCTTTTTCGGATCTGGTCAGGGCATTTTCGGAACAGAACTGCAGCCTTGAAACCTGGGAAGGAAGAAGCTACAATGCCGATGACCTGAATACGGCGGATCCTCTGGTAAGGATCACCGAGAAGCTGGCGGCGCGCATCGTTACGATGCTGAAAAGCCGCGGATTTACAAGAAGGTCAGATCCGTATCTGGAGATGTATGTGGATGAAGTTTTAAATTCTTAAGCAACTGTTGCACACAGGCTGGGTTGAAACTATGAGAAGGATACTTATCACAAATGATGACGGGATCGATGCCCCCGGAATAGTCAGGCTAGCACAGGCGGCGGCCGGATTCGGGGAAGTATGGGTGATCGCTCCCGAACATCAGAGAAGTGCGGCATCTCACAGTATTATCCTGAGAGAAGTCGTCAGGATGAAAAAGGCGGATTTTCCCGTTGAGGGCATAAATGCTTATGCATGCAGCGGAACGCCCGCAGACTGTGTCAGGGCCGGGGCCACGGGTCTGATGCCTTACAGACCCGATGTTGTGCTGTCGGGCATCAATTTCGGTTATAATGTGGCAGGAGACATTCAGTATTCGGCAACGGCCGGAGCGGCTTTTGAAGCGGCATACCTGGGCTTTGGGGCAATAGCGCTCTCAGAGGATGCAAACGGATGCCATGAGGTAACGGATGCTTATCTGCCGCAGCTGCTTGAAGAATACATCGATAAACGTTACGGACGCACACAGATACTCAATATCAATTTTCCGGGCTGCCGTCTGGCCCAGAACAAGGGCATCAAAAGGAACTGCGTCACATCGGTGGATTCGTTTTACCGTGCCAATTACAAACTGGTGGAAACCCGGGAAGACGGCTCGATGTTTTATATGGTGGATGACATTTACAATGAGGATGCTGAAGAAGGAACCGATTTTAAAGCGATCCTTGACGGGTATGTGTCTGTAGGAGTTGTTAACAATATCGGCTGACGGCGTTTTGGGTACGGATCCGCGCACAAGTGCGGAAGCTGTGCGTCTTCGCAGAGCCGGATTGTGAAACATAAATAAAAATAATCAAACGGAGGGGCAGATGAACAATTTTACTTTTTATTCACCGACGTATTTTGCGTTCGGAAAAGAGACCGAAAACCAGGCAGGACAGTATGTCAGACAGTTTGGCGGCAGTAAGGTGCTGCTGCATTACGGAGGCGGAAGCGTTATCAGATCGGGACTGCTCGACAGGGTAAAAAAGTCTCTTGATAATGCTCAGATCCCTTTTGTTGAACTGGGCGGAGTAAAGCCCAATCCCAGAAGCGGACTTGTTTATGAAGGCATTGATCTGTGCCGTAAGGAGAATGTTGATTTTATCCTTGCCGTAGGCGGCGGAAGCACCATTGACTCCGCAAAGGCCATTGCTGCGGGAACCGTCTATGACGGCGATTTCTGGGATTTCTACAGCGGCAAGCCTATTGAGAAGGCACTTCCCGTAGGTACGATCCTTACGATCGCCGCAGCAGGCAGTGAAGGCAGCCCTGACTCTGTAATAACCAAAGAAGAGGGAATGCTCAAACGAGGCGCAAGCGGCAATGCTATCAGGCCTAAGTTCAGTATCCTTAATCCCGAACTTACCCAGACACTTCCTGCTTACCAGACCGCAGCCGGCATTACCGATATCATGGCGCATCTGTATGAAAGATACCTGACCAACACTAAGGAGGTCGAGGTGACCGACCGCCTGATCGAAGCACTGCTCCTGACAATGGTGCATGAAGGACCCAGGGTAATTGCAGATCCTGACAATTACGAGGCAAGAGCCAATATCATGTGGGCGGGAATGATGGCGCATAACAATTCCTGCGGTGTCGGTCGCAGCCAGGACTGGAACAGCCATAATATAGAGCATGAGCTTTCAGCACTGTATGACTGTGCACACGGCGCAGGACTTGCGATCACGATGCCTGCGGTATTTTCGTATGTAATGGACCATGATGTGATGCGTTTTGCAAAGGTTGCCGTACGTGTATGGGGCTGCCAGATGGATTTCGACCATCCCGAAGTGACCGCAAAGGCCGGTATCGAAGCCTTTAAGACATTCTTAAAGGCTATCGGAATGCCGCTTACATTTGCCGAGATCGGGGCCAAGGAAGAGGATATCCCGAAGCTTGTCGATACACTGTGCAACGGTAACGGCGGCAACGGCTCGATCTCCGGATTTGTTACCCTGAACGAGGACGACTGTACAAAGATCTACAAAATGATGCTTTAAGGGAATATGGCGGACGCGTTTTGAATACCGGTATTTCGGGCAGGCGCGTTCGCCGAAAATATGATGGAGGGCAGAGCATGAGACTGGGTATATCATCACCGCTTGAACATTCCACACCGCAGGAATGGGCCCGCAGGCAGGTCGAACTGGGCTGCAGGGCGGTTGTATTTCCGGTGCAGAGTAACGAATCGGAAGAGAAGATAGCCGCATATAAAGAAGCTGCCGACGAATACGGGCTTCTGATCGCCGAAGTCGGGATATGGAGGAACGCGCTGAGTGCGGATCCGGATGAACGAAGCCGTATAAGGGATTATTGTGTTGCCCAGTTGAAAATGGCAGACCGTATAGGCGCGCGTTGTGCCGTTAATGTGGCGGGAGCGTTCGGACCGGTATGGGACGGCGGATACCGTGAGAATTTTACGGAGCATGCAAGAAAAGAAACGGTCGAAATGGTCCGTGACATCATTGACCGTGCGGAAGTGAAGAACACATATTTTACGCTTGAACCGATGCCGTGGATGATCCCGACCGGACCGCAGGATTATTTACATCTGATAGAAGAGGTGGACCGCGACAGATTCGCGGTTCATATGGACATCATCAACATGGTCAATTCGGCGGACCGGTATTTTAACCCCGAAGCCTTTGTGGATCAGTGCGCCGGCCTTCTCGGGAAAAGGATCAGGAGCTGTCATATCAAGGATGTCCATCTTGACGGCAGATATACGCTCAGGCTTGAAGAATGTGCGCCCGGATGCGGTGAATTTCCTCTGAAGTATTATGTCAAAAAAATGCACGAGATAGATCCGGATATGCCCGTGATCCTTGAACATCTAAGCTCTGATGATGAATATATCAGGTATTTCGAATATCTGAAGATGGAGGTTAAGTTTGGAATATAACAGAGTGTCTGACGCAAATGTGATAACCGCCCGCTATATGGACAGCATTCTTATCAGGGAACGCCTGATAGATTCGGTTGTTGCCGATACAAAAACTACCTTTTTCGGTGCGGATTTTGATATGCCGGTCATGACTCCGGCATTTTCGCATCTTGGGAATTATAACGGCCGTGAGACGGCGGGACTCGAGGAATATACGATAGCGGCCGGAAAGCTGAACATACTCAATTTTGTCGGAATGATGGAAAATGACAGATTCGCTTCCGTGATCAGTGCCGGTGCGCAGACGGGTGCGAAAACCGTACGTATCGTAAAGCCTTATGCCGATAACGGAAAAGTAAGGGATCAGATGCAGTTTGCCGAGGATCAGGGCGCTTTTGGCATTGGAATGGATATTGACCATATTTTCGGAAATAACGGCCTCGATGTTGTCATCGGTGAAGAAATGGCCGTTCAAACCGCAGATATGCTGCATTCATATGTCGAGTCCACAAAACTTCCCTTTGTCGTAAAGGGCGTGCTGAGTGTGGAAGATGCCTTAAAATGTGCTGATATCGGGGCTTCGGCCATAATAGTGAGCCATCACCACGGAAGACTGCCGTATGCGGTTCCGCCGATGATGGTCCTGCCCGACATCAAAAAGGTGCTTGAAGGGCGTAATGTGAAGATCATCGTTGACTGCGGCATAGCAAGCGGTGCCGATGTATACAAGGCTCTTGCGCTCGGTGCGGATGCTGCGGCTGTCGGCAGATCGATGCTCCCGTCACTTGAAAAGGACGGCGTGAAGGGCGTTAAGGACTTTATAACCGGTGTGAACAATGAGCTGAGGTATATCATGAGCTGCACGGGCTTTGGCAGGGTAAGTGAGATAGATGACACATGCCTTGTAATGACAGAACATTTATTATGATCGGAGATATCAGGTAGAATGAAAAAAGAAGCCGTTTTACATATTCCGCTTTCACAGTATGCATACTCGACGGACGAGAGGACGATCACAGTCCGTATAAGGACCGCGAAAAACGATATCGACACATGTATGCTGTACTACGGCAACAGGGTTGCGGAGGTTGAACCGATCCCTGTGAGTGAACTGAAGATGGAGCTTTGCGCAAGGGATGATCTGTTTGATTATTACGAAGCAACCGTCAGCAGCGATTATAACAGAGTGTGTTATTATTTTAAGCTGATCTCGCCCGAAGAGACCCTGTACTATTATTCAAGAGGCTTTGCCGGTAAAATGGAGGCCAACAGAACGGAATATTTCCAGTTCCCGTATATCAGGCGCGAGGAGATCCTTAAAAAGCCCGAATGGGCCAAAAAAGCCGTGATGTACCATATTTTTCCCGACAGTTTTGCCAACAGCAAAAAGGGGATCTTGGATCACGGCTGTACCATAAATACCGAAGGACTTAAGGAAAACGGGGAAACGCTTACGAAAGCCGTACCGGCAAAAGCTCCGCAAAACGGCAGACCCGCGGATCAGGTCGGGAGGTCGAAAAGCCTGCACGGCGGGACATTAAAAGGCATTACGGCCAATATCGGATATCTGAAGGAGCTCGGCATAGATCTGGTGTACCTGAATCCGATCTTCAGGGCCAACTCCTATCACAAGTACGATACGATCGATTATTTTGAAATAGATCCCTGCTTCGGGACCGGGGCGGATTTTAAGGAGCTGGTGGAAAAACTTCATGAAAACGGTATAAGGATAGTGCTTGACGGCGTTTTCAATCATTGCGGACCGGATTTCTTCGCATTCAGGGATGTTCTTGAAAATGACGCAGGATCGAAATACCGTGACTGGTTCTATCATATCGATTTTCCGATCAGATATGCCTATCCACCCAACTATGAGTGCTTTGCCTATGTGAAAAATATGCCGAAGCTCAATACCGGCAATCCCGAAGTACGTGACTATATCTGCGCTGTCGGAAGATACTGGATCAGTGAATTCGATATCGACGGATGGCGCCTCGATGTCGCAAATGAAGTGGATCACGATACCTGGCGCGCATTCAGAAAAGCGGTGCTCAGCGAAAAGCCGGATGCCCTGCTCATCGCGGAAATATGGGAAGATGCCGATGTATGGCTTAAGGGTGATCAGTTTGACTCGGCGATGAATTATATGTTTACCTATCTTTGCAGGGACTTTTTCGCCCTCGGCAGGATCGGCGCGGACGAATTTGATGAACAGATGCAGAAAGCGCTTATGCGATATCCCGCACCGGTGTCCCTTATTCAGATGAACATGCTCGATTCCCATGATGTACCGAGGTTTCTGCATTATTGCGGAGGGAATACGGACAGACTGAAGCTTGCTTTCTTTTATATGATGACTGCGCCCGGAATACCCTCTGTATTTTATGGCGATGAGCTGTTTATGACAGGCGGGAAAGAAGCGGAGTACAGGGCGCCTTTTGCCTGGGAGAGAACGGAAGGGCTGTTTGAGCATGACCGTGATCCGTTAAAAGCAGTGGAAAACAGTGCGAACGGATTTGCGGAAGAGCTTTCGGGATGGATCGCACTGCGGAAAGAGCATCCCGCGCTCTATGAAGGATCATATCGCAGGGTTTATGCCGACGAACGGAATATGTATGTATTTGAACGAAGCTGTGAGGACGAATCGCTTATCGTAGCGGTCAACAATTCCGAAGAGAGCAGATGCATCGGTCTTGCGGACATATTCGCGGAGGGAGCGGATGTGTTATATCTGTACGGCGGCGGAAAAATCGAAGGCGGAAAACTTTATACAGGGGCGTTCGGCGGAGCGGTATTAAAAAAGAAATGAGAATCTGATATATGAGAGTTTTATTGGCAAATCCGGAAACATCGCGGTCCTTTTACGATTTCGCGGGCATAATCGATGATGAACCCTATGAACTGGAGTGCCTTCAGGCACATCTGAAAGGGAAGGGCATCGAAGCGGAAATATGGGACGGTCAGTCTGACAAGGATTTCCGCAGGACATTTACGGATTACAAGCCGGATTGCGTCTATTTCTGCGGAAGGACCAGACAGGAGAATTTCATCAAGGAATACTGCGAATACAGCAGCAATCCGGTATCGTGGACAAAAAGCGGGAAGGTGGTGACTGTCGTCGGAGGTATCCACGCACAGAACTGTCCGGAGCGCTTCCGGGAAGATTATATCGACTATATCGTTTCGACCTTTGATCCGTCGGCGGTTTCCGATATAATCGAAGGCAAGGCTCCCGAAGAGATCGCAGGGATCAGCTGGAATGACGGTGGAATATGGCATGTCAACGGGAAGGTTCCTTACGATATCACGGAAATGCCCTGGGCTGACAGAACGAATTTCTACAGATACGGCGCAAAATACTGTTATCTGGAGCTGCGTCCGATCGCGGTAATAAGGACTGCATTTTCATGCCCTTATTCGTGCGCGTTCTGTTATCGTAACCGGCTGAACTGCCACAGATATACGGCAAGGGACATCGAGGATGTCGTAAATGAGATCGAAAGCATAGACTGCGAAAACATTTACATAATCGACGATGACTTCCTTGTAAATATCCTCAGGCTGGAACGTTTTATCGGGCTTATAAAGGAACGCAATATCCACAGGAAATTCGTATGTTTCGGAAGGGCGGATTTTATCGCAAAATATCCCCATGTGATAAAAAAACTCGCGGGGATAGGATTTTACTATATACTGACCGGTCTTGAATATATCGAGAACCGGCGTCTGAACGACACCAACAAGAGAAACAATGTAAATACGAATGTCCGTGCGCTCAGAACTTGTCAGGAAAACGGCATAAACATGATGGGCATGTTCATTACCGATCTTGATTTTACCGCGCATGATTTCGGCAATCTGTATAAGTGGATCCGTCATTTTGATCTTAAGCATGTGGCGATATCGATCTATACGCCGGAAATGTGTCTGGAGAATTTCGAAGAATACAAAGACAGACTGATAACGCAGGATCCGGCCGAGTGGGATTATCTGCATGTCGTGGCAAAACCCGAAAAGCTGAGTGTGCGCAGGTATTATTTCCATTACCATATACTGCTGATCAGGCTGTTCCTGCGGGCGAAAAGGCAGGGAGTGTATGATTTTATGGATTATAAGGCATTCATTAAGTCATTTTTGAAGAACCTGTTCCGGTTCGGCGGATGAGACCGGCCGAAATGCAGGTGCGACATGTTCATGATGTTCATGGTAACGGTTATGGAACGGCATGCCGGGCGGTAAAAGATAACGGCGGATCGGAAAAATAAGGGGTATTACGGATGAAACATATATATGTGGTACTGATAGAGTCGTATACGGGTCTGGGGAAGATCCTTAAGAAATTTACGGGTTACAGGTATGAGCATATTGCGGTCAGCCTTGACAAGAGCCTGACGGAGTTTTATTCATATTCGCGAAGGCAGCACCATCACCCGTTCAACGCGGGTTTCATGAAAGAATTCAGGGATTATTACGCATTTGAAGAGTATCAGAAATTCTATGCCAAGGTATTTGCGATACCCGTAAATGATGAGGAAATGGCGCGGATCACGGAATTTATCGAAAGATGCGGGCAGGATAATGAGCAGATGTTCAATCTATTCGCAATGGTCACGACGCCGATAATCCACGGATTCAGGCTTTATAAAGCCCATAACTGCATGGATTTTACGGCAAAGGTGATAGAACTGGCCGGGGTGCCGCTTGCGAAGCCTTATTATAAGTATTCGATCCCCGATATCGAGAAGCTTCTGGCGCTGCTGCCGCATAAAGAGGGGTATATCCGCAGGATCGATTCAAAGGACTACGACAGATACGTCGAAAAGAGCGATCTGCCGACCGGAATACGCGAATTCGCGCATGTGATCAGGACTCTGACGCACAGGCTGGTCTTTGACAGAAAAAAAATCAGCGGATCGGAATGGTAAAACATTGTCCGTAAAGTCTGTCGGGTTACTCATATGATAACTCAGGAATAACGGATTCCGGAAGAAATGAGGACAGCTGTATGCTAAAACTGCTTAACAAAGAAGAACGTATCAGGCTTTTGAAGAACAATATGGGCCTGCGGGCGACGGTCATTGCCCTCGCATCGCTGCTCATGGCGACCAACATCAATACATTTGTACATACCGCAGGTCTGTTTCCGGGCGGAGCGACCGGACTTACACTGCTTGTCCAGGAAGTGTTCGCAGATTTCTTCGGCATAACCGTGCCATATACGGCGATCAATATCCTGATCAACTCGGTGCCGATATATATCGGGTTTAAATACATCGGCAAAAAGTTCACACTGCTCTCGTGCGGCTTTATCGTGCTTACGAGCGTACTGACCGATATTATTCCGTATCATATCATCACACAGGATGTCCTCCTGATCAGCATCTTCGGAGGGATGATGAACGGCGCGGCGATCAGCATCTGTCTTCTGATGGACGCGACGAGCGGCGGAACCGACTTTGTTGCGATCTATCTGTCGGAAAGGCGCGGGATAGATTCGTTCAACGTTATATTGTTCATCAATGCCTGTATCCTTGCGGCTGCGGGCATGATGTTCGGCTGGGACAAAGCGCTGTATTCGATAATCTTCCAGTTTACATCCACGGCTACGATCCATGTCCTGTATCGTAAATATCAGCAGGTCACGTTCTTTATCGTTACGACCAGGGCCGATGAGATATGCAAGGCTATATATGAGGTCAGCAATCACGGCGCCACGATACTTGAGGGAGAAGGTTCATATTCGCACTGTGAACGTAATGTCGTATATTCGGTAGTCTCGAGTGCGGAATCGGGGCGTATTGCAAATATCGTCAAGGAGATAGATCCGGAGGCCTTCATGAATATGTTCAAGACGGACAGGGTCATCGGGCAGTTCTATCACAGGCCTACGGATTAGGACATACCGGGCTTTTTTGCGCTGATATGTGTCTGCGAAAACAGTATATTTAAAATCATTACCGAAGATCCGGATAATGATCATAAAATATAAATTTTTTTAGAGGAAAGAGGTATGAATCTGACATGAAAAAGTTAATTGCGCTGTTATTATCATTAACGCTGGTCATCGGCATGGCCGGCTGCACAAAAGCCGATACGGGCAGTAATGCATTGCCCACACCCGCGGCACCGGGGAATGCCGGAACGGGCAACGGGGCCGATACAAAAGAGCCTGCCACGACAACAGCTCCTGAAGTAACAGAGCCTAAAGACACTGAGGAAACCGAAACAAGCGTTGTAACTGCGACGCCCGAACCGACAGAAGAGCCTGCGGCGAAGGGCTATGATGTAAATATCGGCGTCCTTTCCGGACCTACGGGTATCGGTGCTGTAGGACTGATGGACGCGAACGATAACGGAAAGACCGTTAATAAGTACACATTTACCGTTGCAGCCGCCAATGACGAGATCGTTGCGGGAATATCGAACGGAAGTCTTGATATTGCCGCCGTAGCGACCAATGTCGGCTCCAATCTTTACAATAAGACCTCGGGGGCGGTTCAGATCATTGCGCTCAATACATACGGAGTCCTGTATATTCTCGAGAACGGAAACGAGATTGGCAGTATTGCGGATCTTAAAGGAAAAAAGATCGTCTGCGCAGGTCAGGGCGCAAATCCCGAATATGTTCTGAAATATCTGCTTGAAAAGAACGGTCTTACTTACAGCGATGACGGAAGCGCCGCAGATGTGGAGCTTGAATTTATGGATCCCCAGCTGATCACCGCAGGCATGGCATCGGGCGAGTATAAGCTCTGCATGCTTCCTGTTCCCGCCGTAACAAGCGTCAAGATCCAGAACGCCGATGTAAGGACCGCGCTCGATCTTACCGCCGAATGGAACAAAACCGGCGCCGAAGGAGCTCTTACAATGGGCTGCGTTATCGTAAGAAAGGCATTTGCCGAAGAACATCCCGGCGTGGTTGAGACCTTCCTTGACGAATACAGGGCTTCGATAGATTTTGTACTCGGCGATATCGCAACTGCCGGTGATCTGTGTGAGAAATATGCGATAGTTCCAAAGGCTCCGGTAGCCAAAAAAGCTATTCCCGAATGCAATCTCTGCTGCATCACAGGTGCGGAACTGCGTAAAACGATCGAACCTTATTACAACGTGCTGTTTTCCGCCAATCCCAAGTCGATCGGCGGAGCAATGCCCGGAGACGATTTTTACTATTGAAGGATCCCGACAGCCGGTCAGCTGCGTTCCCGGCATGAGGTCGGAAATATAAATGTTTTGCCGGAGGCACGGCCTTGCGGGATAAGGATGAGACATGAGGAAGAAAATCACGATAAGACAGCCGTTTAAAGCCCTTCTTCCGCTGGCGGTGTGGATTTTTGTATGGCAGCTTGCGGCAATGGCTGTCAATAAGGTCCTGCTGATACCCGGGCCCGTCACGGTAATCGCGAGCCTCGGCAGGCTGGCATCCACAGCGGTATTCTGGAAAACGGCCGGAATGACATTACTGAGGATCATTCTGGGAACGGTGACCGGAACGGTTGCCGGATGTGCTCTGGCAGTGCTTACAAAATGCTCGGTGCTGGCTGATACAGTTGTTTCGCCTGTTATAAGACTTATCAGGGCAACACCCGTAGCAAGCTTTATCATCCTGATCCTGCTCTGGGTCTCGAAAAGCAGGGTTCCGGCGGTCGTTTCGTGTCTTGTGGTCATCCCCGTGATCTGGGAAAATGTCGCCGCCGGTATTGAAAACCGCGATCCGCTGCTGCTTGAGATGGCGGAGGCTTATTCGTTCGGAAGGCTGAAGACCTGGAGATATATTTACATTCCTTCGGTAAGACCTTATCTGATGTCAGGCATCAGCAACGCGCTCGGACTTGCATGGAAATCAGGTGTTGCCGCAGAAGTTCTGTGTGCGCCGAAGCTCGCGGTGGGAACGCAGATATACAATTCCAAACTGTATCTGGAGACTTCGGAGCTGTTTGCGTGGACCATAGTCGTGATAATCCTTTCGATGATATTTGAAAAGCTGGTAAAAAGACTGCTCGATCCGGGAAAAGCCGCGGGAAGAGTTTGAAAGTTCCGATGATCTTTCAAACGAGTGCATCGGGGAGATAAAATGACCGGAACGGATATCGGGAGTGAATGCAGCAGGAGAGCAGGTCAATGATAATAAAAGATCTTTCATTTTCATACGGAGATAAGAAGATCTTCGACAATTTCAGCATTGAGATCCCGGATGAAGGTATAACGGCTCTGTCCGGACCTTCGGGATGCGGTAAAACAACGCTTCTTAGGCTGATAGCGGGCCTTGAGAGCCCGGATATGCCGGAACCGGAAAAGTCTGAAGCCGCGGAAAAGTTCCGGGCTTTGGAAAAGTCTGAAGCTACGGAAAAGTCCCAAGCTTTGGAAAAGTTCCGAGCTCAGGAAAAGTCCAAGGCTCCGACAAAGTCTGAAACTGCGGAAAAGTCCCAGACTTCGGACGGTTCAAAAAAGGCCGCCGCAATGCGCGAAGCAGCCGGAATCATCATAAAAAACGGAGTCCGGCTGACTCCGGATAAAGTTGCGTTTATGTTTCAGGAGGACCGCCTGATCCCCGGAACAGGGGCGAAAAAACAGCTCGAGATAGCCGTGCCGGGCTGTGACGTCCGCAGGTGGCTTAAGGCGGCAGAACTTGAAAATGAAGAAAATACCGTTCCCGAACAGCTTTCCGGGGGCATGAAAAGAAGGCTCGCGCTGGTAAGGTGTCTGGCGTACGGTCTTGACAGGGAGCTGATACTGCTCGATGAGCCGTTTACCGGTGTTGATCCCGAAAGGATCGCCAGGCTCGTTGAAATGATCAGGAGTCTGAATAAAACGATCATCGTCACGGGTCATACGGAGGAAACCATGGGACTTGCAGACAGGATCGTTGAGATACGTCAGCCGGGTCAAAGAAGCTGACCAAGGGTTATGATTTGTGAAAAACTGTCCGATATAACAGATGCGGACAGTTTTTTTCATATTCCGATAAATTTCCTTTGTAATTTGAGAAATTTCGTATATAATATTGATTGGAATGTCATGACCGGCGTCGGGGAACAGTTTCACACACAGGATATTTCATACAGGGCCGGTTGGGATACAAACAGGTATTATATAAATGTAAGAAGGAGATATAAGCAATTATGATGGGAAGTGACATCGGGATCGATCTGGGGACCGCAAGTGTTCTTGTATATATCAAGGGTAAGGGGGTAGTGTTGAAGGAACCCTCTGTTGTTGCGTTTGACCGTGAGACCAATAAGATCAAGGCGATCGGTGAAGAGGCCAGACTTATGCTCGGCCGTACACCCGGCAATATTGTAGCGGTAAGACCGCTGCGTCAGGGCGTTATTTCGGATTACACAGTTACCGAAAAGATGCTGAAATATTTTATCCAGAAGGCTGTCGGAAAGCAGCGCTTCGGAAGACGTGTTATCAGTGTATGTGTACCGAGCGGCGTAACCGAAGTTGAGAAAAAGGCGGTTGAGGACGCAACATACCAGGCAGGCGCCAAGGAGGTTGCCATCATTGAGGAGCCCATTGCGGCTGCTATCGGTGCAGGAATAGATATTACAAGACCGTGCGGCAACATGATAGTCGACATAGGCGGCGGAACAACGGATATAGCTGTTATCTCACTCGGCGGCACCGTAGTGAGCACATCCATCAAGATCGCCGGAGATGACTTTGATGAAGCGCTTGTACGCTATATGCGTAAAAAGCATAATCTTCTGATCGGAGAAAGAACTGCCGAGGACATCAAGATAAGGATCGGATCGGCCTACCGCAGACCCGAGAGTGTGTCTATGGATGTCCGCGGACGTAATCTGGTAACGGGATTACCCAAGACTATTTCAGTTTCCTCGGAAGAGACCGAAGAAGCTTTGAAGGAGACTACTTCACAGATCGTAGAGGCGATCCACAGCGTTCTTGAGAAGACTCCCCCCGAACTTGCGGCTGATATTGCCGACAGGGGAATCGTACTGACAGGCGGCGGATGTCTTTTATACGGACTTGATTCGCTTATCGAAGAGAAGACGGGCATCATGACCGCGACCGCAGAGGATCCCATGACCGCAGTAGCGATCGGTACGGGTAAGTATGTTGAGCAGATAACGAGCCGCAGATGATCACAGAAGGAGCTGTGATCAACGATGAAGAGATCATGATCTTTTCGTTAAAGCATGCATGGAAGCCGGTATTTTAGCATTTTTTTAAGAACATGGAGGATACAGAATGCTCAGAAGCCTGTATACTGCCTGGACGGG
>JAILIQ010000137.1 GCA_024695205.1 Lachnospiraceae bacterium | reverse complement strand
TTACGAGATAGAAAAGGTAGATTATACAACAAAAACTGATAATGATGCCAGAAGAGGAAACTGAATTTTCTGACCGGTATATGAGTACAGAAGTACGGAAGTACAGAAACGCGGAAGTATGAAAGTCAGAAGGTTCAGGAGTGCAGGAGTACGAAAGTACATTGGTACAGGAGTACAGGATGGATCGCTTGAAATAAGCGGGTTTTGCACGATCGGAAGGGAATAAAGACCTTATGAAGAAAAGCACGAAAAATGCCGGCATCGTTATCGCAATAGCCGTTCTGCTGATAATTGTGACTATAACCAATTCGCTGCTTGTATTCCGCATGACATCGGAACAGATGAAGAATTCCGGAATTGACAGGCTTAAAGGTATCAGCGGCGAATTAAGGAGTACGATCAACGAAGCCGAAAAGTATACGATGGAGCTTGCCCTGCGTGCAAGAGAATATGTTTCCGACAAGACAGCCCTTACTGCCTTTATTTTTGATGAGAAAGAGGAGATCGAAAAAGGCAACAGGGGCTGTTTTAATCTTTACATAGCCGGAAAAGGCTGGGATATCATACCCGGCTTTGACGACAGGAGCGAAGATTTTGAGGCGACCGGGCGTGACTGGTACAGAGGCGCGGTAAGAAACGGCGGCAGCGTGTATCTGACTTCTCCCTATATCGATGTGGTCACGGGCAATATCTGCTATACCGTTTCCGTAATGCTCGGCGACCAGGATACGGTCCTGGGTGTCGATTACACGATGGACAATATCCATGATCATATCAAGGACATGTTCCGCGGAAAGGGTGAAAATGCGATAGTTGTCACCGAAGACGGCATCATTGCGGGATGTCGGGACGAAAGCCTGATCAGGAGCAAACTGACGGAGGTCCTGCCTGAATATGCCGGTGTCTTTGCCCTGGCCAAGAGTAAAGATGATGTGGTCGAAACACGTATCAAGGCCGAGCATCTGTATGAAAATCTGTTTGCGTCGGGGATCGGATCGGGATGGTACCTGATAGTCAGCAGCAACGACTGGGAAATGTACGGCAATGCTTATGTGCAGATGCTGCTTATGCTACTTTTGAGCCTTGCCCTGATGGGCGTTGTTACGGTACTTTATATGCTGGTTTTGCGCAATCAGGCCAAGGCCGAGGCGGCGAACACAGCCAAGGAAGAATTTCTTCAGAATATCACGGTCAAGCTTGCCGAGCCGCTTAACCGCATTCTTGAGCTCTCGCGCAATGATACGATCGCCCAGTCCGATAATTATGAGGCGGATTTTTCAAGGATACATGCCTCGGGTGAGCAGCTTTCCGAAATGATAGGCCAGATCATTTCCTATTCAAGCATCGTTAAAACAGCCAGAAAACAGGAGATACAGAAAACCGTGCCGGTAAAGGGCGGGATCTCGAGAAGGTTCCGCACGATCATAATCGTATTTATGATCGTTGTAATGCTGGTCAGCCTGTACAGCAATATTTCCGCAACCTACCGCTGGGGTACGGCTCAGATGCAGAATGAGGTCAACAGCTACGAATATCCGCTTTCCCAGTGGATCGACAAGCAGAAGAGCATACTTGACATGTTCTGCAGCGTTATCTCAACAGACCCGGGGATGCTGGCTGATTATGAAGGTACGGTCAGGTATCTGAACGAGATAACAAGGCAGTATCCGGATATTTCGGTCTCGTATCTGGGCAATCCCTATCTGGAACCGACAGTCTTCATGAACAACGGATGGCTGCCCGAGGAAGGATGGCATGTCGAGGAACGTCAATGGTATATCGATACTATGCAGTCCAAGACCGGCTGGAGCATTTCCGCGCCTTATTATGACAGCCAGACCGGCCTCTATACCGTCACCTTCTCCAAGACAGTCAGGGATTCCGTTACCGGAGAGTTCCTTGGTATCTTCGGATTGGATTATTATGTTGACAAGCTCGTAGGCATCATGGGAAGCATTTATTCCGAAAACGGTTATGCATTCCTTGTGGATTCCGACGGCAATATAGTAAATCATCCGTACGGAAGCTTCCAGATGTCACCCGAGCATACGACGAATGTAAATGAGCTGTACGGGCAGATCGTGCCCGACGGGCGCACCACGCGTCTGTTCAAGGATTATGACGGCTCGGTGAAGGTCCTGATCGCGTCACGAAATGAAGAGTCCGATTTTATCGTTTACTGTATCGGAGAATTCTGGGATATCTACGGTAAGGTCGTTGCATACGGACTGGTCGGGTTTGTTTCGTTCCTTGCCTGTATAATCATGGTTTTCAGACTGCTTACGGAGCTCATGCGCAAGCAGGAAGAGTATTCGCACAGGATGAAGGAAGCCGCGGATACCGCCATAGCCGCCGGAAAGGCCAAAAGCCAGTTCCTCGCACAGATGTCGCATGAGATCAGAACCCCGATCAATGCCGTACTCGGCATGAATGAGATGATCCTGCGCGAAACGGATGAAAATAATATCCTTGAATATTCCAACAATATCCAGAGCGCGGGAAGGACCCTGCTTTCGCTTATCAACAGTATTCTTGACTTTTCGAAGATAGAAGACGGCAAGATGGAGATCATACCGGTCAGATATGAAACGGCGGTGCTTGTTTCGGGACTGGTGAACTCCATTTACGAAAGAGCAAGGGAAAAAGGGCTTGATTTTATCACGGAAGTGGACGAGACCCTTCCCAAAGCCATGCTCGGCGATGATGTACGGCTGAGCCAGATCGTGATGAACCTCCTGACCAATGCAGTCAAATATACCGAAAAGGGCAGCGTGATCCTGCGAATGCGCAACGGCGGCAGGGAAGGCGACAGCGTCATCCTGAATGTCGAGGTCGAGGATACGGGCATCGGTATCCGCAAGGAGGACATCGGCAAGATGTTCGAGTCATTTTCGAGGCTGGACGAGAAACGTAACCGCAATATTGAGGGAACCGGCCTTGGAATGGCAATAGTCACCAGGCTTCTTGAGATGATGGGCGGAACCCTGACGGTGGAAAGCGTTTACGGGGAAGGCTCGGTATTTTCATTCAGGGTAAAGCAGCAGATCGTGGATGCAACGCAGCTCGGCAGATATCAGGACCGCCGCGAGGAGCTGCTGAAGGAATACGAAGGCGAGAAGTATCTGTATACGACCGGAGCGCGTGTGCTTGTGGTGGATGACAATACGATGAACCTTGCTGTCGCAAAAAATTTATTAAAATTGTGCAATATCGTTCCCGATATGGTAAAATCAGGTTATGAGGCCATTGATATACTGAAAGGGCACAAATACGACGTGATATTCCTTGATCACATGATGCCCAAGCTTGACGGCATAGAAACGTTGAAGATCATTCGTGAGGAGAAGCTTGAAGCGGACGCGAAGATCATCGCACTGACAGCCAATGCCGTAGCGGGCGTGCGTGAGGAGTATCTGGCCGCAGGATTTGATGATTATATGTCGAAGCCGATAGATCTGCACAGGCTTGAAGACATGCTGATGAGATATCTGCCGAAGGGCATGGCGCAGTATCGTACAAAGCGCAGGAAACACGGACTGCCGGCTGACCGGGAAAACCGGACCGCGATGAAGGCTCTGCTGGTGGACAGCACTCAGCTGAATGATCTGCGGTTAAGCGGCACGAACGGCTCCGCTGAAGGGAGCGATGTGTACAATGTGACGGGTGTTAACGATATGCGTGACGGCCATGAGGTGAATGACCTGCCCATGGCCGGCAGAGATACCCTTGCGGATGACGAGTATCTGGAATTCCTGCCCGAAGGCGAACAGGACGATGAATTCCTGCAGGATGATGTCGACCGGCTGAATTCAGAGCCGGGCCGGAATGACGGTGCAAACGGTTCGTCTGCCGAAAAATATCTCAGGGCGGCTCAAAAGCTTGATGAAGCGGGAATTGACCGGTCCGAGGGCTTCCTTTTCTGCGGTGAGGATGAGGATATTTACGTAGGAGTCATGCTCGAGTACGGCAAATACGGCAATGAGTATTCAAGGGATCTTCAGCGCTATCTTGACGAAGACGATATGGGCAACTACGCCGTTATCGCCCATGCGATCAAGAGCACTTCAAAGACGATCGGGGCGAAGGTGCTTTCCGAGGAGGCCAAGGCTCTTGAGATGGCAGCCAAGAACCGGGATACAGAGTATGTAAGATCAAATCATGACGCCTTTCTGGCAAAATATACGGCACTGACAGAGCTGCTGTTAAAGGAATTTAAGGATTGAAAGAAATATAAGGATTATCGGCCGATCAGTATTTGAACGGCCCGGAGGATTAAAAATGACAACGGATTATGATATCATGTTAAAGCAGGCTAAAGAGCTTGTGGACGGGGTACCGCATTTTATCGCAAATCTGGCCAATATTTCGGCTCTGTTATTCGAAACGCTTGAAGACATCAACTGGGCAGGCTTTTATCTGCGCGAAGGGGAGAAGCTGGTGCTTGGTCCTTTTCAGGGGAAGCCGGCCTGCATAGAGATCGCCTCGGGCAAGGGTGTCTGCGGAACCGCAATGCAGCTCGACTGCATACAGCGCATCGCAAATGTACATGAATTTGCGGGGCATATTGCCTGCGACAGTGCGTCAAACTCTGAGATCGTGATACCGATACACGGATATGATACCTGTACCTGTGCGAAGGATTCCCAAAAAAACTGCTGCGAAGAGGCGGAGAACGGTGAAAAAGCCTCTCTTCCCGAAAAAAAGGTTGTGGCAGTCCTTGATATAGACAGTACGGAATTCTCGCGTTTTACCGAAGAGGATGAGGAAGGCTTAAGCCGGCTTGTAAGGCTGCTTGAAGAGTCGGTGTTTTCCTGATGTGAACAGACGGACACACACGGAGTGTTTTACGAAAGAAGCTATTTATCCGCATAAGCGGCATTTGTAATCTTTAAAGAGTTAAAGGTACGGATAAATATAAAGGAAGGCGGCTAAAAATCTATGGCTGAAAAAAGAAATAAGGGAAGGACTGTATTTCTGATAGTATGGATCGCCCTTATACTGATAATCCTGGCTGCAATACTTGCGATAGGACTCTCACCCGGACACAATGAGAGCATCAAAGAGGTGATGAAGGACGGAGTGCTGCATACCGGGAACCGGATCGCGCTCTTCGGCAGAACAGTCAATCCCGCTCTGATATCCGCATACGTCGTTACGGCGTGTCTGCTGCTTGCGGCACTGCTGATCAGGATATTCGCGATACCGAAGTTCAAATATGTACCGGGCAGGTTTCAGTCCGTGATAGAGAAGATGGTCGAATTCTTCGCGGATATGGCTAAGACCAACAGCCCGCACAAGACCGGTTTTGTCGGTTCGTACATCTTCGGAGCCGGGTTGTATGTTTTCTTCGGAACGCTGTTTGAGCTGCTCGGGGTACAGGCCGTGACAACACACGGCACGCCGGTCGCCCTGCCTGCACCGCTGGCGGACATCAATTCGGCGATCGCAATGGGTGTCATGTCATATGCCGTGATACTCGGTGCCGGTTTTATCAACAATGGAGTCAGGGGAGGCTTAAAGACCCTCAAAGACTTTACCCTTCCGGTCTCGATGAGTTTTCGTCTTTTCGGCG
>JAILIQ010000368.1 GCA_024695205.1 Lachnospiraceae bacterium | reverse complement strand
TAAATCACTTTACACTATCAGTTTCCGCGGCAGCACCCTCAACTTTTCCGCACAATGTATAGCATCTGTTTATCTTATCAAATAAAACGATATCCTTAAGGGTGTAGCCGCATTCCCCGCTGATGATCTGTGTGATGCGTTCGATATAATGGTGGCCTTCAACATCATGCACCATGTGGATATCAAAATTGATCGAATCGGCAACCTGTTTTTCCGCTATTGAAATATCGCTGATCCCCCATTCGCAGACAAGTGCGTTTCTCATATATTCGATCAGCTTCCTTGTCGTTTCGTGATGCAGTGTCGTTATCGCCATCTTCGAACCTGACTGCGCAACCTGTATAAATGCTCCCGCAACCTTTGGTTCATTGACTTCACCGAGTATCAGAACATCCGTATCCGTTTTTTTGCAGGCCGCTATGGCATCATGTATCGTAAAATCTCCTCTTTCCTGCAAAACATGAACGTTTCTGTCTGGATACAGATTGTTGATATTAAGCTCAAAATTGCTTTCCACGATCCTGAGGGCATAATTGGGGTTGATAAATTCGATCAGAGCCTTAACAAGTGTTGTTTTGCCTCCTCCGGTATTGCCGCTTACGACAAAATTGAGTTCTGCCCCGACAATACGCTTGAGCAGTTCGATGACATAACCGCTTCCTTCATCTGTGATAAGAGATCCTATGCTTTCGGCGTTCGAGCTTGTGAATTTTCTTACAAAAAACGTCCATCCGTCCGATACGGGCGGTCTTGCAACCATCACCCTGGAATTATTTTTCATCGATGACTGCAGCAGAGGATCACGCTTTGACAATGTGGTTCTGGAATTGTAGCGGTAGATGTTCTTTACCACCCTTTCGAGATTTTCTGTCCTGCCGAAGCTTAAAAAGCTCATATGTATGAGACGTCCCCGGTATACACAGTAGATCGTATCCCAGATATTCGGCTCCTTCTTCTTCTCGGGACCGAAAAGTTCCTCAAGATAATTGTATTCAAGCCTGGTTTTTCCTCCAGTTCCTCCGGATACTCCGTCAATATCCCCGTCCATGATCAGGATATCGGCCGCGTCATGACCGTACAGGCTCTCGTAGCATCTCTGTGTCAGCATCTCGAGTTTGTCCGTAAAATAGCCTTCATATTCACATTTTTCATAAGCTTCCCTGACCATGCTTTCACTTATGATGCCGCGTTTTCTTCCTTTTTCATCTGTAATGTCCCGATCCCATCCGAAGTCTCCTGCCATGTGCGAAAAGACATGCAGTCCGAATACTCTGGTGTAAACGGCATACAGGTATCCGAATATGTCTCTTGCGTCGATCAGTTCCGGAGCCTCAAAGTCATATACCTTTCCGATCGTATTTTCATCTATTCCCAGATCTTTCTGCAGGATCTCGCGTATATGGACCTTCAGGAATTCTCTGTCTCCCATGTCTCCCTGACATGCTTCCCTGACGGCATTTCTTAATTTTGCCCGCATTATACCGCGTTTAATGGCAGTATCTCCCACCGGTACCGATTCATCGGAGATTTTTCCGTTAATGCATGTTCTTACCGATTCGATCAGATTTTCAAGTTTGAAATGATCGTCTTTAAATACGGGCATTTCGTGTTCTTTTCTTCCCCGGCCCTCACGGATGAGGTATACTGCCGGCGTGCATATCAGTACTGAAAGGATCATGATAAAATAAATATTCATTTATCTTCTCCGTTCTTATAGTTCTTCCTGCCAAGATTCAGTATTTTCCCGGCACTTCGTGATACTTCGGAATAAAAATACGGATCGTCCGCGTCTTCTTCGGTTACTTCAAAGCATCTTAGAAACCTGATGAGCCTGTGGCCTGTCATGGCATCCATGAATGCCGGACTTAACGGGATCGTCCCGGAATTGGTGTTTGCGATCATTCCAAAGAAATGTTTCAGATTTGACATACTGTACCTGGATGTGCGTATATATCTCGCAAAGACATAGAATACCCTGCGTTCGTCCATATCTTCATTTTTAAGGACTTCCCCGATCGATTCTGTGCCTTTTTTGTCCTGTCCGCAGACGATCACCGTCACATCCGAGTTTTTCATATTCATCAGCAGGCTTTTTTCACGTGTCGAACCATAATCGGTCATAACAGTGGCAAATCTGTCTTCCGCAGCTCTTACGATCTCATTCAACACATGGATGTGGGCATTTTCATCATTATTCATCAGGGACTTTTCTGAGCTTTCAGGCAATACCGCCAGACCGCCTCCGATATCCACGGCACTGTTAAAAACATCCTCACCGCTTATCCTTCCGGCCTTAAACTGTCTGAATAACGCTTCCGTCCCGAGTTCCTCCGCAACAGCCCTATGCTCTTTCTCGCTTATTTCGTCATAAATGATATTTTTAAGATCATTTGTCGGTAAACTTGTCTGCATCAATAAACAGGACTTTTTCTTCTTCCATGCCGTTGCCGCCGCAAGCGCCATCATACAGGATGTTGTTCCCGTATTCGGGCACGGAGACCAGAACGCTATTCTCACCTTCGCATACACCTCCCCTGTTTCCCGTATTCTTAAGACATACCGTCCAAAGCTGTGTTTTCATATTCTTTTACCCTTTCCCGCATTTATGTAAGCCCTTCGATACTCAAAGCTTCCTGTATCGATACCTGCTGAGGCACATAATTCCTCGATAAGTGCCAGCAGTCTGTCTGAAGCTCCAATAAACCTGAATCCGTCATTGTAGGCAGCCATCATCTCAAGTCTGCGGTCTTTTCTTGACCACGGTATCAGAAAGCTCTTTGACGCTCCTGCAAGTTTTGTTAGTTCCTCTATGATGATCCTTGCCGTCCCTGTATAATCCCTGACAACAAGCATTTTATTTCCGGCAAGCTTCATGCAGCCTTCTCCTGAATTTCTGTTGATCGCCCTTAGAACACTTCGCATTTCATAGATGTTTTCAGGGTATTCATCGGTTATAAACAGACGTACACTGCTTTCTTCTTCATTTTCATTCCAAAAATCCGCCAGTGCTGCCGAAGCGTCATTCAAGACGATAAGAAAGTTAAAGCTCTCTTCGTCCTCATCATCCCCGGCAGCCTTTATCATACGTTCAAAAGCGCTTTCCCGGCTTCGTGACATGCCCGGTGTCTCCCCTGCCGCTTCGGCAACCATTGCAGGGTAATATTCTTCAAGCTTTCCGTTAAACCCGGCATTGGCATATGTATATCCGAACCCGCCGTAATCAAATACCTGCCTTGACAGATCAAATTCCTCGAACACCGGGATAAAGCTCCTCATCTGTTTTGAAATGCTCCTGTCACAGATAAGCACCCTGTAATTGAGATTCTGTAATGTCCTGGCAAGATACAGCACTATATCGCAGTATCTTGCTCCATATACCGAGATTTTCTTCAAATGGTCCTACCTCCGTTCCTTCTTTTCTATGAGTTCCGTAACGGTCTTTGAAGGTACATAGTCGATCTTTGAAGGTTTCTGAAGCTCCCCCTGTGGGTATTCGACCGCGTATATCCTCCTTTCACCGTTATCCTTAAGTTCTGCCATTGCACTTCCCATACGCAGAAGTTCCTCTTCATCCACATGAAGTATCACGTTTTCCCTGTTTAACGATATGCCTTCAATGCGTTTTCTTGTAAGCACAACATAATCGGTTCCGTCTTCGTAGCATATCCTGATGTCCACAAAGCTTCCTTTTGCAATGTTTCCCCTGATGTCAATGCAGGAATATTCTATTTCCCTTTCCGACCCCTGCAGTATCGTTTCATAGAGCATATCCGTTGTTATGTAGGTATTTTTTAAAAGTGGGATTTTGGCGGTTCGACCGACCGCCTCGTTTAATGAAAGAATTGTATTTTCCGGAACCGGTCCTGCCTGCAGCTCTGTTTCAATCAGATCTGCCTCTTCGAGGACCTTCCCGGCTTCGATGTCTTCCGATGCGCACAGCACCCGTATTTTCCCGGAGTCATAATCAGCAAGTAATCTACCGGTCTGTTCGGCCTGCATTCGCAGGTTCCTGATCTTCTTTTCGTAAATAAAACATACCGACAGGATCACAGCCGCAAAAACAGCAAGTACAAGAGCGCAAACGACAATAATACGTTGTCTGAACTTACGCAATTAATGCTCCTTCCTGAATATTCAATTGAAAGATTAAAAATGGGATTTCGCGGAAGCTCCGCAAGATGAATGTCTCATGAGATGTGTTAAATACTACAACGAAAAAACCGATTTGTAAAGTCCTTTTTTCAAAAAAATAAAAAAAGGTCCGGAATGCGCATCATTGACGCATTCTGAACCTTTTACGCACTGTTTTTCGTACTTCGTCCGTTCGGCAGACCGAATACCGTACCCGCTTACAGCAGGCGGATACCTGCCTTACCGGCCTCTTCGATCATTTCCGCGGGCCATACCGATGAATGTACCTCTCCGATATGGGCTTTGCGCAGGAAATACATACACATCCTTGACTGACCGATGCCGCCTCCGATAGTATAGGGAAGTTCTCTGTTAAGTATTGCCTTCTGGAACGGAAGCTCTGCTCTTTCCTCGCATCCGGCCTTTTTAAGCTGGCTTGCCAGCGAATCCTCATCGACCCTGATACCCATTGACGAAAGCTCGAAAGCACTGTCAAGAACAGGATAATATACCAGGATATCACCGTTAAGAGCCCAGTCGTCATAGTCGGGCGCACGTCCGTCATGACGCTCTCCCGAGGCCATCTTGTCACCGATCTGCATCAGGAATACAGCCTTTTTCATACGGCAGATCTTATTCTCGCGTTCCTTGGGCGTATCATCCGGCCACATGTTTTCAAGCTCCTGCGTGGTCACAAACGCGATCTCTTCCGGCAGTATCTCCCCTATGAAGGGATATTTATCGCAAATATAATGTTCGGTATCCTTTAATGCCTGGAAGATCCTTCTGACAACAGCCTTTAATGTATCGACCGTCCTTTCGTCTTTCAGGATAACCTTTTCCCAGTCCCACTGGTCAACATATACCGAATGCAGATTATCAAGCTCTTCATCACGCCTTATAGCCGTCATATCAGTATAAAGGCCTTCGCCGTAGCCGAAGCCGTAAAGCTTAAGCGCCATCCTCTTCCATTTTGCAAGGGAATGTACAACCTCAACATTGGCGTCATCAAGATCCTTGATATCAAAACTGACGGGGCGCTCCACTCCGTTTAGGTTATCGTTCAGTCCCGATTCGGGCCTTACGAACAACGGAGCCGAAACTCTCGTAAGATTCAGCTGTTTGCCCAGCTGTCTTTCAAAATGATCCTTGATGTACTTGATCGCATGCTGTGTCTCCTTGACATCAAGCATGTTCCGGTACGCATCCGGAATGGTAAGTCTGCTCATAATCTTTCTCTCCTTTTCCTTTATCTAAAAATCCTTAAGATCATCAAGCTCCGAAAGATGTCCGTTGCTGTATCTTTTATCCGAACTGATATCCTCTCCGAACCAGTCCGGAGCGACAAACGAATCCGCAGTTTCAATATCGGGAAACTCGACCTCTGCAAAAACCAGACCCTCAAGTCTCTTGTGAAAGACATCGAGTTCGGCCTTAAGTCCGTTTCCGAGCGGGATCACATATCTGGTCTTATGAATTATATGATCGTCAACCTTTTTCTTAAGATGTTTAAAAGCCTTCTCATTCAGCGGAGCCTCTATTTCCTCATTGATCAGCGGATTGCCGTCAACCGCGGAATTTTCCTGTTTATGCTTATATGTCAGTATATAATCGTCATTGCTCTTTCTTATCCTGACAACAGGATTCCTGCACAGATAACCCTGCTCTATCTCAAGCTTCGTACAATATCCGTCCGTCACCTGCTGCGGCATGTATTTTACAAGATATTTCCGTTCTATTTCCATAGATGTACCTCTTTATTCAAAATCTTGACCTTTTTAAAATAAAAATCTAATATTAAAAAGACTTAAAAATATTTCTTTTCGAGTATAACACACTGTTTATCCGAATTACAAGAAGCTGTTAAAACCTTTTCGTATCAGAGGATGCATGCCATGAATAACGATGATCTTGAATATCTTAACGCCCGGCCCGACGGCAGAACCGTTATCAGGACCGAACGACTTTCAATAAGGGAACTTGTAAGAAAAAACGCCGTTGCGGTGCTTGACATCCTCTCCCGTTATTCGGGTCAGGAACTTGATCTCACACAGGATATCCCTGTCAGTGAGATTTTATCCTGTCCCTTTCCCGCAGAGCGCCTCGGTGCGCTTATCGCTGGAGATATCACCGACCAGTACAGATTCTTCGGATACGGTCTGTGGGGTGTATTTTTGAAAAGTGATCTTATCGGACTTGCAATGCTGAAAAACGGGCCCGCTTCGGGTATCGCCGAGATCGGTTATGTGATCCTTCCGGAATACGCTCACCGCGGATTTATGAAAGAGGCAATGCTTGCGGTCCTTGAATATGCCCGTGATCAGGGATTTGTTTCGGTCGTGATACGCTTTTCGCCCGGCAA
>JAILIQ010000355.1 GCA_024695205.1 Lachnospiraceae bacterium | reverse complement strand
TTCTGGGAACCCCCGCATACTTCGGGATACGGACCGGATGATTTTCGCAAGGTCAATTCCGTCTTGTTTCCGGAGGGAACAGATGAACTTGAAGTATATGAGTGGACAACAGACTGGTCGGATTATTTTGATGACGGTCATGAATGGTGGGGCACTGCATGCTGGAGTGTATACGACAAGCGCATGAACAGATATATCGTCATCATGGCAGAAGCAACAGACTGACAAATTCCGGTTTTCGGGAAGGGATATGTCCTGGGAAGTTGGAAGTACTTCACACTTTAAGTTCAGGCTCTTTGGGTTTATTCCATTCGGAACCCATACAATTAACGTGATCCGGTTTGGATCGGATGATGGGATCTATACCTATGAAGGAAACGAGCATGTCCCGACATGGAATCATGAGATCATTCTTGAGGAAGGATAATCGGCTGGACGCTTATGATCTTCAGTTTTCTAATGATTGCCGGTGTAGGGATTATTTCAATTTGGGATCAGGTTCGGTCCGACGATAATGTGCTTGAATGTGCCTGCGGAACAGGGCTACTAAGTACCGTTATAGCAAGAAACTGTAAAACACTGACTGCCACAGACTTTGCGCCTAAGATGCTTCAAAAGGCGGAGAAAAACTGCTCGGATTATGATAATGTCACTTTCCGGCAGGGCAATATGTTGATTGGGTATACGTGTTCCTCGCGGAATACGCAATTGAAACGGAGGCGACAAACAATGGAAACACGGCATTATGAAGTAGTCAGCATCGACGGAGATTACGCGAATCTCCGCCGGACAGATATTGATACGGATGACATGAAACTGGTCGCAAGGGCACTGCTCCCCGAAGAAATCTCGCTCGGCAGTCATCTGGTATATGAGATGATGCAGTACGAGATCGAGGAGTAGCAAAGTATTCACTTGTCCGCCATTCAGACCTGTCCGACGGGAATGCCTGCTTCCTGACCGAAATGGGCGGGAACTTATCTGATCACATTACAGTGCGTCAGGTCGACCTTGATCACATTAACGACGCCGATCTCGTAGACATTGCATTCAAATTCTCCCCTGAGGATCTTGCCGTTCTGGTCGACGCATATTGTCTCGCCGGCTTTTTCGTTTGCTACCCAGTAAATGCCGAATAAGGTGATCCCGTGCCGGGTGGCTTTATGATTGGTAACGACATCATAGTTTTTTGAAGGAGCAACGATCCTGTTCTTGTCGGCTGCGGTGGAAGTGCTGAAACCGTACGCTTTATTGGTCAGCATTTCGACCGTCGGGATGCCGACCTTTGTCTTCACCCCGCAGATGTCCATATCGAGCAGAGTACGTTCGTCGTACTGTAATAACGGGAAGAACGTCCTTTCCTCTTTTGTATAGTCATTGGGGCGGTTGAGCATGTAATAGAGGCTGCTTGTCGCCCATGTTGTGGTCTTGGCTTCTCTCCAGCCGTCGTATCCCCCTCCGCAGATGATCTCATTGTTCATGAGAAGCACGTAGTCATCGGTCTTCTCAAGAATCCTCCATTCTGCGGGAACATATCTGAACGGACCGAAGTCATCATGATCGTCATATGTGTACCGGTCACCGTTATATGTATAGACACCGTGGTCCGGGGTCGTGGCCAGGATCTTTGATTTAAGTGTTTTGTCGGTGACAAGCTCGGTCGGAGCGGTCCCGAAATATGCGTATCCGTCTTTGAAGGTAATGTCGGCGTATTTGATCACAGAATTGCCGTTCTCGTCCACGGCCCTGAGTTTGAGCTTCTCGGAGCGTGCCAGTGGATTCCTTAAACCCACATCGGCGCTCTTCTTAAAGGCGTAAAGCACCGCATAGCACTCGCCTATCTCAAAGAAGCCGATGGACGCCTGCGAATCTTCATAGGTAAACGGCGTTCTGTCGTTGGCACGGGTGCCGTCGGGATTGACAAGGTACAGGCGGATCTCCGCGTCTTCGAGACCTTCATCGACTTCGTATTCGAGCTTATATTTATTCCTGTCGCTTCCGCCGGGCTCCTCCAAATCTGACTTAAAAGTAGTGCGTATGTCCTCTGCGAACCTGATCCCCACGGGAACTCTCGAGAAAATGTCGGATTTCACGGTGACTTTTTTCGTGGCCGATACGTTCGACCACGTCTTGGACGTGTCGTTTTTATGATACGCCTTGATCCTGAAGGTGTATTTGCCGGGATTAAACGGCGAATACGTGTATGTGCGCACTTTTTTGCCGCTCTTTTTTATCGTGGCGACGGTGCGGTACTTGGTGCTCCCGGGCTCTTTTGCGTAAATGCGGTAGCCGTCGGCATTCACGGTCTTCGAGATCGTAAATGTAAACGAGCTTTCATCTTCGGAAACCTGCAGCTTGAATTCCGGAACATCGGGTTTGATATTCCCGGCCGCCTGCGCGGGCAGATTGCCGGATGCTGCAAGAAGTGTGGCGAGTGTCATGAGTATAACCAGGATTTTTTTGATCATTTGTAACCTCCATGCCAAGAGTTAGGTCAGCGAAGCTGATCTTGAGCGATTGGCTAATGGTAGCATCGGTGACGCTCTCGGTACCGATGCGTGCGTTTGAAAGTGATTTTCATTTTCAAACTTGTTCCCTCCGATCGTGAAGACAATGTGTGAACAACTCTCTTTGATCCCGCACTTAAGTGCCTGCTGACAGGCATATGTCCTTTTGAGAGCACATGCCATCTTTGTACATCCAAATACATTATCAATCCATATTGGATTTTTTGCAACTTTTTTATAGATAAGAACTTCTGAATGACAGTTACTTCTCCGGAAAAAAGACTTTTTGCCAATAAATCACTGAGTGTGATATACTTTACTAAAAAATATGAATTAAAAAGGTATTGACTCTCACATTATGGTAGGGATTAAGGTAGTGGTGAGCTCAAAAAAATATACATCCATGGAGGTAGAAATCATGCTGAAAATAGGAGATTTTTCAAAATTATCCAGAGTAAGCATCAGGATGCTTCGCCATTACGATGATATCGGTTTGCTGAAACCTGCGCAGATCGATGATTTCACGGGATATCGCTATTATCGTGAGGATCAGTTGTTCGTCGTTGCAAGGATCACGGCACTAAAGGACATGGGTTTTGCACTGGCTGATATTGTACGTATCCTTGAGGTCTATGACGATAAAGAAAAACTAGACGGCTTTTTCACAGCCAGACAGAAGGAACTGGCTGAAGAGGCCAGGGAAACGGAGTATAAACTGATGCTTCTGGATACAGCCCGAAAAAGGCTGAGAAAGGAGCAAAAAATGAGTTTTGATGTAACCGTAAAGACAATACCTGAGAGATATGCAGCTACCGTACACATGGTGGTTCCGAACTATGGGGATGAGGGAATGGCATGGAACATGATGGGTGAATGCAAAGAGCCTCTCATTCCTGCAGATCCCTGTTATGCCATTGCAGAGTTCCTTGATGATGAATTCAAAGAAGAAAACGTTGAGATCGTTGTATCCATGGCGGTTAAAGGTAAATATCAGGATACTGAGCATGTGAAGTTCAAAACACTTCCGGCGGTCAAGGTGGCCAGCTGTGTCATCAAGGGCAGTTATGATCAGATGGGAGAGGCTTATGCAACGGTGGCTTCGTGGATCAAGGCAAACGGATATAAGATGAACGGTCCAATGTTTAATATATATCATGTGAGTCCTGCACAGACCAGGAATCCCGAAGAGTATGTAACAGAAGCATGCTTTCCGATTGAGTAATGAATATCCGGTGCCGGGAAGCTTTATGGCTTCCCGGTATACATTAATACCTGCAAAGTTAAAGGTTACATCGGAAAGTTATGCTGAAAATATTTTCTAAGTTAAGATAATTATATCCGTATCGGTTTCCGGGTGGTACAACTTTTATGCAAATTATTTCTTGAAAAATCACGCCTGTTTTCGTAAAATCAATATGTTGATCTTTGGTAACACCATAAAAAATTGCCAGAAGAAGTTTGATAAATGATTTTTTAAGATTTAATCTGAATGCTGCAAAACGGTATATAAGAGAGAGGATGATGTTTTGTTTCTGACTTTGGTCTGTAAAGACAAGGCAAAAGAAAGAGGAAAAAGTAAATGAACGATTCAACAGTTAAAGAACAGTACAGCACTCCCGATAAGCTGAATACCCGTATCTCGATCCACAAAAAGTATTCTGTAAACAAGCAGGGGTTTGGCAACTGGATATTCTCCAACTACCGGATCGAAGAGGATATGAAGGTGCTGGAGCTGGGATGCGGCACCGGCGGGATGTGGATGGGGCAGGATGCGCTGATCGGGCGCTGCTCGAAGCTGATCCTTACGGACCTGTCCGAGGGTATGATGGCTGCGGCGAAGGAGAATCTGAAGGCATATGGCGGCATAGAGTTTCGCACGGCCGACATTCAGGACATACCGTTTGCCGATAATGAATTCGATGTCGTTATCGCAAATATGATGCTGTACCATGTTCCGGACCTTGCGCGCGGTCTGCGGGAGGTCGCCCGGGTGCTTAAAAGCGGCGGGACGTTCTACTGCGCGACCTATGGTGAAAACGGTATAAGAGAGTATGTTGAGCTGCTATTTGATGATTTCCCCATCAGCAGCGCATACAACTACAACTTTACGCTGCAGAACGGAAAAGGCAAGCTGGAGAAATACTTTGGCAACGTGGAAAAGCGGCTGTATGAGGATTCCCTCGAGGTTACGGATGTTGATGACCTGATCGATTATATCTACTCGCTGCCGAGTTTTTCGGATATTCAGGATTACCCTCGTGATACGCTGCGTGACGTGCTTGAAAAGAACATGCGCAATGGCGTGCTTCATGTTCCGAAAGACTACGGAATGTTTATCGC
>JAILIQ010000264.1 GCA_024695205.1 Lachnospiraceae bacterium | reverse complement strand
TTATTCATTCGCCCTGCCGCTTGGATGTACGATCACACCCGGCGGCTCCTGCATGACACTTGCACTCAGTGCACTGTTTATGGCCAGGATCTTCGGTATTCCCATTACCCTGCCGTATATGATCGGTACTGCGGTAACGCTTGTTGTAATTGAAAGCGGAGCTCCGGGACTCCCGGGAGGCGCTATGCTGCTTTTTGCGATCCTTCTCCCGCAGATCGGTATTCCTGCCGAAGCGATCAGTATCGTGATGGGACTTTTCTCGATAGTGGGCATGTTTCTTGTTACCGGTAATGTAACCGGGCTGGGTGCGGTAACTCTGATCGTGGCGAAAAAGGAAAAAATGTTGAATATGGATATTTATTTGTGCAATAAGTGAGATGACCTGCCGGATCAGTCCGGAGTCAGCTTACGATAATAAATGAGGCAATGATCTCGTTCACAGGGGAGGATGATCAAAAAGGGAGAAAATAATAAAACTGATAATTCCGTAAATGAAGTCCAAGAGGTTAATGAAAGATAATGATCGGATAGGAAGGGAGACGCTTAAAATGAGAAAATTATTTTCAAAACTTGTTGCTATGCTGACTGCTGCAGCAATCCTCGGAACTGTGATCTTTACATATCCCGTTAGTGCTGCAGCGAAGGATAAGAACACGGAAGCTTCGATCGATGAACGTGTAGACAGGCTGATCGCGGGTATGACTACTGAGCAGAAGCTTGCTCAGATGATGATCGTTTCGCTGCGCTCGGGCGGTAAGAATACCACGACAGTGTCCAAAGCATATGAGAAAATACTGAAAAAATACGATTTCGGCGGCTTTATACTGTTTGCCGGAAGCATTGCGGATACCGAACAAACAGTAACCCTGATCAGAAAATGCCAGTCTGCGGCTATGAAATCCAAAAACGGGATACCTATGTTTGTATGTGTTGATCAGGAAGGCGGTCTGGTCAACCGTGTATCATTCGGTACCACTTCATCCGGCAATATGGGTCTTGCAGCGACATCAGATGTGTCTTTGACTGAAGAGAGTGCGGACATGCTGGGCGAGGAAATTGCAGCGCTCGGTTTCAACATGGATTTTGCCCCGGTATCCGATGTCAACAATAATCCGAATAATCCCATCATTGGCACAAGATCATTTTCCGACGACCCTGAGATGGTTTCCGAACATGTGACCGCATTTATAAGAGGGTTGAGCAAAAACAATATATCAGCGGCCTTAAAGCATTTTCCCGGACATGGCAATGTTGATACCGACAGCCATACCGGTCTGCCTTTATCGGAACTGACGCTTAAACAACTCAAGGCATGTGAACTTATCCCTTTCCAGGCAGGGATAGATGCAGGTGCTGATATGATCATGACTGCACATATCCAATTTCCGAATATTGAGAAGAATACATATGTATCAAAAGCAGACAGAAAGAAAGTATATCTGCCCGCGACACTTTCACGTACACTTATGACGGATGTTCTGCGTAAGGACATGGGATATAACGGTGTAATAGTAACAGATGCGATGGATATGAGTGCCATAACCGCTCATTTTGATGCGATAGATGCAGCGGTACTTGCGATCAATGCGGACGTTGATATCCTTCTGTGTTCAATAGATATCTACAAAGATAATGAAATAAATACATTACCAGAAGTTGATGCTTATATGCAGAAGCTTCTTGCAAGAGTGAAGGCGGGAGACATAAAAGAAGAGGAACTCGACAATTCCGTTGCCAGAATCCTGAAGCTGAAGATCAAGAACGGAATAATGGATAATACCCTGTCCGTTTCAAAGAAAAAGCAGATAGCCCGGGCCAAAGCGGTTGTAGGAAGTGCCGAACATCATACAAGAGAATGGGAGATCGCACAGCAGGGGATCACATTGCTTAAAAATGACGGCAACATGCTGCCTTTAGACGGTAAGAACGGAAAGAAAACACTGATCCTGATACCGAGTGATTATCGTCGTCCTGCAGTGGAATATGCGGTTACGAGGCTTCAAAAGGAGGGTCTTGCAGATCTTTCCGATATAACGATCCTTTCTTACAGTGGGGCTGCCGCCGATGACCGGGATATCCTGAAGGCGGTAAAAAAGTCAGACAGAGTTTTGATATTATCACAGTCTGCAAGCAGGAACACATTGCTGACCAATGTGATCGAACAGGTCCATAAATCCAAAAAACATCGGGTAGCGCTCTTAAGCCTTGGTCTGCCTTACGATGTTGCCTGCTATCCGGATGCGGATGCGGCTATGTGCGCTTATAATTATTCAGGCAGCGCTCATGATGCAGAAGGCAGGGGTCCTTTCAATCTGAATGTTGCGGTTGCGGTATGTTCAGCCTTCGGGCAGAGTATTCCTCAGGGAAAACTGCCGGTAAATATTCCGAAGCTGACAGTCGATGCGAACGGAAAGAATGTTTATTCCGATGAACTGTTGTATGAAAGAGGTGCGGGGATCAACGGTCTGGCATCCTGGACCCGCAGTTCGGCTGTAGCCGGTGAGTTGAAGGAATACGTTGAAGCTGTTACAAAAAAGAACGGCAAGGATTATATTCCTGAAGAAGACAGGATCGCAGTATTTGATCTTGACGGGACACTGATGTGCGAAACATATCCCAGATGTTTTGAATATATGGTATTTACGGACTATGTATTGAACAATCCCGATCATATATCATCGGATGAGGTTAAGAACGTAGCCCGGGAGATACTTGATACGGCATGGCAGGATAAACCTCAGGGGATCAGCACGAGACAGGCGGCGATGGCAGATGATAAAGTAAGGAAATGGGGCGATGAAACAGACGCTGCCGAAAAACGCGGCACATACGAGAAGCTGGGTATAAAATGTATTTCCATGAAGAATGATTTTGCAACAATTTACGGATATAATGTAAAAAAAGACATTAAAGCTCCCGCAAAACAATAAACTCATCAAGAGTACAGGATATACACAAACATTCTTAAAGAGTCTTTTACGTAAGATAAAAATGAATTAAAAGAAGAAAAGGCGGGCCATATAATGCGGAATGGTCAGGAAGCCATCTGTAACACTAAGATTGGCTTCTTTGGTCTGGTTTTATTTCAAACTGGGCAAGATATGCCGGGCTCGGATTTCCGCAGCTGGGGCAGAACTTGCCGGTGTTGCCTTCCTGTCCGCAGGCGCAGGTCCAGGTCTCGCCGGGTGCGGGAGGAGGATCCATGGCAAAGATCGTGGGGTGAACTGTTACATCCGGCGCGGGGGCAGCGCACTGAGGGCAGAACCTGCTGGTAATGCCTTCCTGACCGCAGGACGGGCAGGTCCAGGCCTCTTTCGGAGGCCGGGGCATCATGCCGGGGAAGTTGCCCATGCCCATCATTCCGCCCATGCCCGGAAAACCGCTGCCGGTCTGCGTTTCTTCGTTCAGGATGCATTCACCGGTCTCGCGGCATTCGTCCAGTATTTTGCCAAGTGCATTTTCTATATTGCGGAAGGTCATGCCCGCAGGACCGCAATTAACAAAGCAGTGCTCGTAAGAACTTCCTCCTATGGAAGAGTCATCAAAGCTCATGGAAAAGGATGCGCTGGTAAAATTGTCGAACATCACGGGAGTCTTGATATCTTCTTTCGAAAGCCTCGCGAGATGGTTTTCCGTCACGTAATCTCGCATCTTCTGCGCGATCTCGGGCTTGACGTTATACCTGAATCTTGTGTTTTTTCCGCCGCCGCTGTGAGAGGATGTCAGAGTGACGGTCCCGTCCTTGTTCCATTCGAGGTCGTCTCCGCTCGATGAACTGCTTCCGGCCATCATACCGTGAGAGGAGTAGTTCAGACTGAAGCTGATCAGCGGTCCGTGTTTCTCTTCTTCAAGATCTTCCGTGGAAACCTGCGGATTCATCTGTTCATCCAATGCTTCACGGCACTCGGCCATATATTTGTCCATCTGGCCTTTGACAAGGCCGATGCTGCGGATGTCAAGCTTTGCATCTGTTCCCGTTGAAGCCAGAATGGCGGCGAGCAGATCTTCGAGTATCTCGCGATTCCCGGGTCCCATGATGAGCTTGCCCTCTGGCCATGCCGCAAAGCAGCCCGGTATCATGCCAAGGATCAGCTCTCTTAAGGCGTTTTCTGCTTCTTTTCCCACACCGTAGCTGATCTCATTATAGTATGCGATCTTGGCATTTCCGCACACTTCCGCATAGAATTCCACATCGCTGCAGTGTTCCTTAAAAGGAACCGGCTGCGTCGTCCTGAAGTTTATCGTAAACAAAGCCATCTGGTTTTCCTCCCGAAAAGGATGTTCTTGGTTACAGTATACATTAGTCCGTCATAAATATCAATTAACACATTACTTTCCGATCATAAGAATAAAAACAAGACAGGGAATCGTTCCCTGTCTTGCCAAGCTCAAAAATCCGGCTTTTATTTCTTCTCTAACGCTTTATAAACTACAGCCGCAAGTGCCGCACCGACAAGCGGTCCTACGATAAATACCCACAATGATGCGATAGGGGCTGTGTTGCCGCTTATTGCCGCCACAACAGCGGGACCGAAACTGCGGGCAGGGTTAACGCTGGTGCCGGTAAGTCCGATTCCGAGTATGTGTACAACAACAAGAGTAAGACCGATGACAAGTCCTGCGAAGGAACCGTGCGCGTCTTTCGAGGATGTTACACCGAGAATGGCGATCACAAAGATGAAGGTAAGTACGATCTCAACAATAAGTCCTGCAAAAGCGCTTCCGTTAACGTTGCCCAGACCGTTCGAACCGAAGCCGCCGGTCTTGTCGGTTACATTGCCGAGGTTAAAGATGAGAGCAAGCAGACCTGAACCGGCTAATGCACCCAGACACTGGGAAATAACATATGAAACAAATTCTTTGACATCCATGCCGCCGCTCAGCAGAACACCCAGTGATACGGCAGGATTGATGTGACAGCCCGAAATATTGCCTATGCTGTATGCCATGGCAACGATCGTAAGTCCGAATGCAAGCGCAGTCAGCAGATAGCCGCTGCCCGATCCGGAATCGCAGCCGACAAGCATAGCGGTTCCGCAGCCCAATACAACGAGAGTCATTGTTCCGATAAACTCAGCCAAACACTTCTTCATTTGTTTAATCCTCCTGTTCCGGCCTTTATGAAGACCTTATAAGATGATTATAGCATTTCCGATCCAATAGACAATGATTTAGTGAAAAAAAGATTTGACAGCCGGGACCATAAGTGATAGACTTGCGTTAAATATTTTTGAAAGGAGCTCTTCGAATGCACAGTAATGCGATCGGATATTCATACGTCGTGGTCGTCACCATGCATGTTGTTAACGTGGATGGTTTCGTTGGCGTGTGTGAAAATATCGATTGCAGAGAAGAGTAGATTTCAGAGTATAAATTTATATTTTATATGCTGACCGCTTATCTTTGCGATAGGCGGTCTTTTTATTTTGTTAAAAGGAGGGATCTTTATGTTATCAAAAAAGTACAATGCAGCGGAATCAGAGGCAAAATGGCAGGAGTTCTGGCTGGAAAAAGGCATCTACAAGTTCTCATCGGAGTCGGAGCAGCCGGTCTATTCTATCGATACACCGCCGCCCACTGTTAACGGAAAGATACATATCGGCCATATTTTCTCCTATTCCCAGGCTGAAGTAATGGCCCGGTACAAGAGAATGAAGGGTTTTAATGTTTTTTATCCTTTCGGGTTTGATGATAACGGACTTCCGACAGAGAGGCTTGTAGAGACAACTCATGGTATCAAGGCGCATGAGACTACGAGAGAGCATTTTACCGAACTGTGTCTGGGCGAGACTAAGGAACTTGAAAAGCAGTTTAAGAAGCTGTTTATTTCAGCCGGTTTCAGCTGCGATTGGGATCATGGATACTCAACGATCAGTCCGAAAGCCCAGAAGACTTCACAGAAGTCGTTTATCGATCTGTACAGAAAGAAAAAGGTTTACTTTTCCGAAGCACCGGCCCTCTGGTGCCCCGAGTGCCGGACCGCGATAGCGCAGGCGGAGCTTGAAACCAGGGAGATACCTTCGCTGTTCAATTATCTTAAGTTCTTTATAGACGGTGAGGATGATAAGTATATAGAAATTGCGACGACCAGGCCTGAGCTGCTGGCTGCATGTCAGTGCATTTTCATACATCCTGAGGATGAGAAGAACAGATATCTTCTCGGAAAGCAGATAAGGGTTCCGCTGTTCGGATTTACCGTACCTGTACTTGAAGACGAAAAGGTTGAACGCGAAAAGGGTTCAGGTATAGTAATGTGCTGTACTTTCGGCGATCTGACCGACCTGGAATGGTATAAAAAGCATAACCTGACTTTTAAGGAGACGATCCTTCAGGACGGAACGATGTCCGGAATCTGCGGCAGGTATGCCGGAATGAGTATCTTGGACGCCAGAAAAGCAATGACAGCAGATCTGATCGGGCAGGGACATATGATCAGACAGGAACAGATCGCCCATAATGTAGCGGTTCATGAACGGTGCGGGACTCCTATGGAGATCACGATCAAGAAGCAATGGTTCATCGATATTCTGTCAAATAAAGAAGAGTATTTAAGAGCCGGAGACAAGATCAACTGGTATCCCGCACATATGCAGGCAAGGTACTCAAACTGGGTAGAAAACCTTGAGTGGGACTGGTGTATTTCGCGGCAGAGATATTTCGGGGTTCCTTTCCCTGTATGGTACTGTAAGTCCTGTGGCGCGATCGCGGTTCCGGAGATTGAAGATCTTCCGGTAAATCCTTTGAAAGACCGGCCTAAGAAACCGTGTTCATGCGGGTGTACAGATTTTGAACCGGAGAAGGATATCATGGATACCTGGGCAACTTCATCGGTAACGCCGCTGATAAACCTCGAATGGCATGATGACAAGAAATTCAGAAGTGACATGGCGCCGATGAGCCTGAGGCCCAACGCGCACGATATAATCCGTACATGGGATTTTTATACGATCGTAAAAAGCCTGTACCACACCGGAAAGATTCCGTGGGAAGATGTAATGATCTCCGGGCATGTTATGGCTTCGAAGGGGGAGAAGATAAGCAAGAAAAAGGGCAATTCGTCGATGGAACCCGCCGAACTGATCAGTGAATATTCTGCTGATGCGGTACGGCTTTGGACATCTTCGGGCAGTCTCGGAAATGATATCGTATTTTCGGAAGAAGAATTTAAAAATGCCAATAAGCTGATAAATAAGATATGGAATGCCGCAAAGTTCGTTATAATGCAGCTTGAGGGATTTGAGAAAACTGATGATGCCGGAAACAGGGTTATCTTAAATGCATTTGACAAGAATGAAAAGATCGACCTTCGGACCATGGACAAGTGGGTTATTTATTCATTTAACAACATGCTTGCGCGTTTTGAAAAATACCTGGAAAAATATGAGATAGGGCTTGCGATAGGTGAGCTGGAGAAATTCTTCCGGAGTTACTGTGATGACTATATTGAGATCATCAAGAACAGGGTATATAAGCCTGAGACATTCGGTGAAAATGCGAGAAAGTCCGGCCTTTATGCTTCGTACCATACCTTACTCGGAATGCTGAAGTGTTTCGCAATATATATCCCGCACATAACGGAAGAAATCTATCAGGGTTATTTTGCGGCGCATGAGGAACCGATATCCATTCATAAAGCCCTGATCGGGCCTGTCAATGCCTGCGCAGATATAACGGAGGAAGATTATAAGACAGGAGAAACTGCTGTCGATATAATATCCGAATTCAGAAAATATAAATCCGAAAGGAATCTGTCCTTAAAGGATACGATCGATTCCGCGGCAATCTGTCTGGATACGGATATCGAATTAAAAGATGCGCTTGAGGACATTAAGGCGGTTTGTGCCTGCAAAGATATCAGTATTTCAAAAGGAGAAACTTTCGGAGTGGAGTTTATAATGAATTCCCATCCGAATATGTAGTATAATGGTTATAATGAATTTACTGAAAAACCGGAAGGAGTTCCATAAAAGGAGAGAGCGCGTATGAGCGAAAGCAGAGTTGACAGGATCAGAAGGATGGAAGCATATCTGGATGAAGCACGGCAGGCTATGGATGATCTCCATCAGGCTGTTATCCGATATGTTAATGTTCAAAAGGGGATAAAGAAACTTGAAGAGTATTACACATGCGGTAAATGGATGAAGGATTTTGAAGCGGACGAAGCCGGGAAACTCCCTGCCGATCTTAAACGCGGGGTACTCACTGAAGATGCGATCAACGATCTGTTGGACGATAACAGGGATATGCTGGAGAGGCTTGGATTTGAAAAAGCGGGTGAAACCGGAAGAGTTTTGTAAATCGCATTACAAAAAAAGAAGTGGCGGAGGTGAACCATGAAAATTATCGTATTAAACAGAGCATTAAAACAAACAATAAAAACCTGAAATGGTTCTGTGCTCCTTCCGCGGGTATGATTTCAAAAAGTTGAGAAATCCGGGATGTCGTTGTTCTGTTGCAATAAAATGCAGGTAGTACGATGCAAATGTAACGAAAAAAATACATTGAATTTGCTACGTAATTATCATATGATACTATTTGAAATTTTGTTCGGGAGGAATGTTTATGAGAAGAACAAAAACAATACAATCAAAAGAGGGGAGTAATATGAAAAAAGTAATTTCTTTATTAATGATCCTGGTAATGGTAATGGCGCTTGCGGCCTGCGGTAAGAAGGATACCCCTTCGGAACCCGGAAATGAGGTAACTAAGGCAGCTGAAAACAAAAATGAAACGGAACCAACAAAGGCAGCGGAGACTACCCCCGAGCCCACAAAAGAAGTAACCCCCGAGCCTACAAAGGAAGTAACCCCTGAGCCTACACAGGAAGTTACACCCGAGCCCACGGAAAAACCCACAGCAGAACCCGATCCCGAGCCTGAGATCGATCCTGAGGATGATGAGTTTTACGGTCCCGGTCATGTACATGTGGGCACTTATCTGTGTGAAAACGGCTGGACGCTGACCGTTGAGCCTGAAGGCGCCGGCACTGTCATATTTGTATTTCCTGAGTCTACTGACAAGGAAACATTCGGATCCTATTTTGAGTTTTGGGCAAATTACAGCACAGTATCAATGGTATTTACTTCACCTTCCGGAAGGCTCCACTACTTTGAAGAAGATGAAATGAAGTCTGCCGAGATTGAAGAGGAGCAGAACTTTGAGGTTGTCGGCAGCTTGATCCGCTGGTTAGAAGAGGATCTGGATTTTGTCAAGTATTCTAGTGATACTTCTGATAACCCCCTTTACATTGGCGGCAATTACTACAGCGGAGATGTCGGAGACGGATTCGGTGCAGAATTTGAACTGGTAACTCCGCACAATATAGATATTGTTGCAACAACCTTCTACGGTGTATGCTACGAAGCAATTGATGATCCCGGTGATTCGTACTTCTACCCTTACTACGGTGATGAAATGTCGATGGACACAATGGATGAGTTTAATGCCGCTTATCTGGTTCTTGGACCGGATGGCGATCAGGGTGAGTTCTGCTTCCTCGAGAAAGGTATTAACAATGATGTGACCTGGACATTGGAAGACGGCAGGATCATACTGACAAATACTGTTAACGGTGAGCAATATGAGGGTCTGTTCTACTGGGATACCGAACGACAGTCAATGTATGTATGTGTCAGCGTCGATATTTACGATGTATGGATGACTTACAGCACTGAAATAGTTACACCGGCAGATGAAGAAGGTTCCGTAACTGCCGAAATGGCTCTTCAGGCAGTTTCGAACTATCTTAACGATACACATCCGGAACTTGCTGAAAAGTTAGCAACAGGTGAGTACAACACTGCTATCGGTGTTACCGAAGAAAACGGAATACAGGTATGGGTAAGGTCCTATACAGGAGCATATTTATACTACTATGTAGATAAGACTTCAGGTGATGTACAAGCGACCGAGTGGAGTCTTGAAAGCGGAGAGGTGCCGATCGATGAAACCCTGAATATTTGGGATTATCTGAATTGACCTCTTTATAAGACATATATTTAACTGTTCGACCATACAGAGGAGCAGGATGGGGTTAACCCTCCTGCTCCTTTATGCTCTTTTCCAAAGTACTTTTCCAACGCCGGCAAACTGATGATTTGATGATTATTATTTAATTTGAGGCCGATAGAACACTGCTTATCAGCTTCCGGGATTGATGAAACCGGATTGCAAAAATTGAAAGAAGTAACTTTTGGTTACTTTTATTTATGTGCAGAAAATGTATAATAGAGAATTGGGAATATGACTTTTCAAAAGGTTCCGATAATGTGTATCGCGCGTGCCCTGCCATATGTTGAGGCCAAAGGTGCCGGAAAGGTTATTTTCACGTATTGGATACAAGAGCGATCTAAATAGCAGAAAGGTTTAAAAGGTGAGGATTTATGAGAAAGAGAATTAGGGAGAAGAAAGCCAGGACAGTGATATCGATCATGCTCATTGCGGTAATGATCTTCTGTGCAGCATGTTCATCGTCTTCAAATACGGGGACAGAGCCGGAAGATATCACTAACGTTTCAGATTCGGAAAAAAAGGTTACTGCCGCACCGGAGCCTGCATCTCCAACACCGGCACCTGCATCTCCGACACCGGTGAATGACAGTCCGGCTGATAATAATGCCGGGACAGACAACGGCAATAACGATACCGGTAATGACGATGTATCTTACGGGCCGGAGAATGATGAGAACGGTGATCCTGTCGCAGAAGACGGCGATTATACAGATGATACCGGTAACACTGACTACACCGAGGATCCTGACTTCACCGATGATTCAAACGATGGAAACCTTCCGGATTACGGAACCTATGCGTATAAGCCGAATGGACAGATCCCGTTTTTTGACGGACTGACACTTGACAGTCTGTTTTCTTCCGAAGCGGAACTGGAAGAGAAGGTGGACGAGATCATTCAGGCGCATAAGATATTCTGCCAGGAACACGGCCGCGAGTATGAGCCGCTTGATCGGTCAACTGTGGGAACGACTCCTGAAAGCTTATTGGGAATATACTATAAATCCGGAGGTGAGGATGAGGAGCGTGTGCCCTTTGATCAGGTCGAAGAATGGCTGGTTATGTTTAAAGGCGGAGTATATGCCATTTACGACAAAGGGTTCAAGCATGTAATGAAGAGCGGAGCTCTGGTGAGCAATCCGGAAAATGATTGGCAGACCTTTTCGGTTGAAGAAGACGGAACGGCCAACATGCTTTGGGAGTTCAACGCCAACGATATTCTCTGCGAAGACGGTTACTATTTGAGAGCCTTTGAGCTTTGGGATTATGATTCCGAAAACGGCGGAACGTCAGACAGCGGAAATGCCGGAAATACCGATGACAGTGACACTTCCAATGATTTAGGGCTGTACTTTTCGGTAGACCCTATGACGGAATTCTTCAGCATGGATACAAGACTGTTCGGAGTAGGCTACAAAGATTTTAAAAAACTTCTCGGGATCAGCGATCTTATGCTGCCGGAGGACTGGCCCTGGTGGGGCAATAATCTGAAAGTGGTTTATGTGGGCGACGAGTATGATACCTTCGCATGCTTTTTCCAGAATGACAGTCTGGTAACGGTATACCGCGATTCACCCGGGGCAGGATCGGGATCAATGTATTACGGAGCAACGCTCGAATTAGGAGAGCCTGACAGTGAGTATGAATACTGGAACGGAACTACCGCTTACGAGTGGACATTGAAAGACTTCCACTACAGACAGTATACGGAATCTTACAGTGAAGATGAAAAGCACTACAGACAGCAGTATATGTCTTATGAGTTCGAAGAGTAAACAGCCGGGTCAGCCGGAACTCTTTAACGGTCAGACACTTTTTATAGTATGATAAGTGTATGATCAAAGCAGATTTTTATTGTTTGAAAAGGCTGTTGTATATGAAGAACATTAAAGTTGTAGCAGCAGTGATACGGGAGAATGGGAAAGTATTCGCCACAGCAAGAGGTTACGGTGAATATAAAGGCTGGTGGGAGTTTCCCGGAGGCAAGATCGAGGCCGGTGAAACTCCCGAACAGGCTCTGATCAGGGAAATACGCGAGGAACTGACAGCAGAGATAGCAGTTGAAGACAAGATCACGACGATCGAGTACGATTATCCTGAATTTCATCTTTCCATGGACTGCTTTTGGGCCCGTATCATAAACGGGGAATTGGTTCTTAATGAGGCTGAGGATGCCAGATGGCTGAGCAGAGAAGAACTTGATTCGGTCAGGTGGCTTCCGGCAGACCTTGAACTGATAAACATATTATCCGATCAGTCTGCGGTGACATTGAAATATTATAATGAAAATGCCGATCTTTTTGTTTCGGGTACAGCAGATGTTGAGTTCTCCGAGATAGAGGATAAGTTTTTGGCACTGCTTCCCGAAGGCGGAAGAATTCTTGATTTTGGCTGCGGCTCGGGTCGTGATACGAAATACTTCATCGGCAGGGGTTATGATGTGGATGCTGTAGACGGATCAGAGAAACTCTGCGAGATCGCAGGCAGAAATACAGGGATAGCAGTCAGACACATGCTGTTTTCCGAACTGGACGCGGATGCGGTCTACGATGGAATTTGGGCCTGTTCCTCAATTCTGCATGTTCCTAAAACCGAACTGGCATCAATATTTGAAAAGATGATCCGGGCGGTCAAACCGGCAGGATATATTTATACTTCGTTCAAATACGGTGAATTTGAAGGCTGTCGGAAGGGCAGATATTTTACTGATTTTACAGAAAGTACATTTGAAACATTTATCAAAAAGTTTCCCGGGTTGAAGATCACAGAAGAGTGGGTATCTTCGGATGTCCGCCCGGGCAGGGGCGATGAGAAATGGCTGAACCTGATCCTGCAAAAGTAGGATATGATTTAATATTTTCACAAGTGAGGGGATTGATCGAAATATGGGAAGACATAATAAGATATGCTTATTATTGGGTACCATAATTAATATCTGAATGACCTACAACATGGTAGTATAAAGGAGGACGCATATGTTTGTGTTTTGGGGTGATGGGTCGCAGGAAGCCAGGAGTCTGGTAGAGGCTATAAGAGTAAGAAGTACGGAAAACTTCAACTGGACCTTTATTTTTATTCTGGCAGTTGTTTTTTATGTTTACTGGTCGGAAATTCATAAGAAAAACTACGATGTGATATATGCCGGATTTGCTCTTTATGGGGTTCATTGGCTGTATGAGATCGCTAATGCCATCATAGGGCATATTTCCGGTTATCCGTTATGGTCGGTATCTAACGGATCTACGACATTTATACTTCTTATCGGGGTTTGCTGGGAGCTTTCCATGATGTTTTCGCTGGCGGGAATCATATCATTTAAAATGCTTCCTCAGGACAGAAATAAACGATATTTTGCCAAAAACGGCAGGAGAGGGATAAGCTGCAAGTTCGTGGGAGCTGTTGAAATGGCACTTCTGTTCGCACTTTTCGAATCTTTCCTTGCGGGCACTTCAAATCATTCATTTATATGGGTATATAAATGGTGGGGAGTACTTCCGGTATTTATTACAACATATATTCCGTTCTTCCTGGCGAGTAACTATGTTCCTGACATGAAACCGCAGCACAGAAGGGCGTTTCTGATAGCTGAATGGGGATTGGTAGCGGTTTTGCTGATCGTGCTGATTCCTCTGGGGATTATATAATCAACTTAACATTTTTTACATCTGACAGGGGGATATAAAATGGAAAACAGAAGAAGCAGAATAGCTATAACGGTGATCTAATCTTTACTTTTCACGTTGTTTACCGGTCTGTCATACAAGCCGGTATTGGCTGCAAATAAAGTTTCAACTCCGAAGATATCCGTTTCTGCCATATCCGGCAGCACAGGAATAAAGCTCACGATCAAGAAGACCAAAAACGCCGAAGGATACTCCATTTATGTGAAGGGACCGCAGGACGGGCAGTTTACAGAAGTGAAAACACTGAAGAAAAGCGGTAAGGCAAAAAGAAAGTTTACCTTAAAAAACCTCCCCGGCGGCGAATACAGCATAAAAGTAAAGGCTTACTTAAAGAGTGGGGCAAAAACCGTCTGGAGTAAGGAAAGCAAAGTTGCCACGATCACGATCAAAGGAACAGGCACCGGAACGGGAAAAGATCTGCCTGCCGATGTAAAAGAATACATAAACAATAATTATTCATATCTTCTGCCTTTATATGACCAGGGACTGGTAGATTTTTCGGCAGAATACGAGACGAAAGATTATATTACTTTCGGCAGCTTTGATGCGGATTTAGACGAGACCTGCGGAGTTCGCCCGGTATTCTGGCTAAAGCTGAAGTAAAGAAAATAGTGTGGCTTTGCCGGGGATAAAACCGTAAGAGACAGGAGATTTGATAGAGCAGTTAAGAGACGGGGAATAAACAAAAAACAGCAAAAGATGCAACTTGGTAACGTGTAAACGCATGTTGGCCGGGTTGCTCTTTTTTTATGCAAAAATGCGTGCTAAAGTCCATCCTGCAAGGAACACAAAAAAAGAAAGAAGAGAGGAAAGAAAACATGAATGCGGTCAGAGTAAAGAATCTTACGAAGAAGTATAAAGAACATACGGCGGTCGACGGAATATCGTTTGATGTCGTTAATGAAAATCTCCTGTCGAGGGCTTCCGATACGATGTATATACTACAACTATAGAATGATAAAAATATATCGAGATACGATAAATATATATTGACATTTGAGAAGACTTGTGTATAATCGATATAGCAAAGGGTATAGTAAAGGTACCTGAAGGTACCTGAAAACCGTATTTTGGGAGGAAACATTTTATGGACAGAGAGGAAAAAAAGCGCCGCGGGGAGACCACTCAGGCAGGCATCGCCTTGAGACTCAAGCTTCTCACGATAGGTGCTGCGATCATCGGAGCCTTATTTTTCAGCATAAGCGGAGTAAGTATCATCAGAGACGGATCATTGTTTGAAAATAATGGAATATCGGATATTCCGGTGCTGTTGCTGCTGGGGATCACCGCTGTTTTCTGCTATGCCGCGTTGTGGCAGTTCTGGAAAGTATGCTGTGCGATCGGGAATGACAACTCATTCTCTATGGAGAACTATGTCGCATTCAGGATCATGAGCTGGCTGTTTGCGATCCTGGGTATCATATGGCTGCTCAGTATTGCGATATATTTCTTTTCTACCGAAAGCGCGGACAATATGATCCTGTTCAAAATGCTTGAGTATACGTTTGTCTGGTTCGCGGTGGGAGGCCTTACCGGCGCACTGGCAAGGCTTGTGGACAAAGCCCGCCGGATCCGTGAAGAAAACGATCTTACGATTTAAGGAGGCGCAGTGATATGGCTATTATCATAAATGTGGATGTCATGCTCGCCAAACGTAAGATGAGCGTTACGGAACTGGCGGAGCGCGTCGGCATCACGATGGCAAACATCTCGATACTAAAGAACGGCAAGGCCAAGGCTATCAGGATCGATACCCTGGATAAGATATGCCGTGCACTTAACTGCCAGCCCGGAGATATCCTGGAGTTCGATCCGGATGTCGCTGCCGATGAGGCGCCGGACGGGGAGGAATAATAACTGCGAAGAGGGCTGGAGAATAATATGGATGAATACAATGCCAACAATACATTTGAACCGAAGAACGAGAGTATTT
>JAILIQ010000263.1 GCA_024695205.1 Lachnospiraceae bacterium | reverse complement strand
AAGATCCTTTTTAAGGCTGTTCAATAGTCTTTATGAGTTTTTCTGTATTTTCTGATATAGGCAAATGTATATCTTTCGCCCTTCTCGGCCAGCATCCTGAGAAGCTTTTCAAGAAAATCACTGGTCTCGGGATGTATGTTCCTTCTGGGTCTTCCCCAGTCAAAATACTCATACGGAGAAGAATCCGTATAATCATCACCTTTATAGACCTTTCCGGCCGCAACCCTGTCGCAGAACATCTCGATCACGTATTTTAAAGGCATTTTGACCGGCATCATCTTATTGGCTTTGATGTTGTAATCGGTCCAGTATTCAAAATGGTGCTTGTTTCTGCCCTTGTGATGCATCCATGCAAGAGAATAGCCGTAATCCTCGCGTTCACCTTCATTTGGGCTTCGCCGGCCTGAAAAATACTTGATCCCGTAATAAAACTCACTCGGAGAATATTTAGAAAGATCATGCAGAAGTCCCTGCAAAGGGATCCCGGCTTTTATACAGTGTATCAGTACGATCTTTTTGTGAAGATTGATCGTTTTAAGATGCTTCATGAAATTGCTTTCGTTCAGATCATTCTTCATCTTACCGAGTTTTTTAACTGCCTCGTTCAGTTTATTCTTCTTATCCATATTTCTAACCTTATGTCGGGAGCGCAGCGAACGACTAAGCTTGCATCGATGACGCACCCGGTATTGATGCAGTCGTTTTAAAGTTCTCTTGAACTTTCTTACTTATGAACTTCATGATACGAACGAACTGTATATCTGATGTTCGCACCTGTTTGTATTTCACCTGTATTTTAACATTTCCCCGATATTGTACAGCCTTTCAAACACGAAATCCGGCTTAACGTCCGACTTTTCGATATCTTCGTACTTTGTTTCACCTGACAGCACGAGTATTCCTTTTGCTCCGTTTTTTACGCCGCAGGCGACATCCGTATAGAGTCTGTCACCGACAAATGCGATCTTTTCGCGTTTTATCCCGGAAACAAGTTCGATCATTTCGGCTGTTTCGCGGTAGGGCTTGCCGAGTATCTTCGGACTCCTGCCCGTGGAAAGATCGATCGCTGCAATAAATGCGCCGCAATCCGGGATAAATCCTCCGGTCACGGGACAGTTGATATCTGGATGAGTCGCAATATAAACAGCACCGTTGCGTATCAGGGTACATGCATGTTCAAGTTTTTCATAGGTCAGCGTCATATCGAATGCGACAACAACGATATCCGCTGTTTCTTTCAGATCCTGTTTAAGCCTTATCCCGGCTTCTTCAAAGCTCTTTACAAGCGGAGGCGTCCCCATAACATACACAGAACTGTCCGGGTAATATTTTTTAAGATAATTGATCGTGATATCTCCGGAAGTATAGATATCTTCCGGCCCTATCGTGCACCCCATGCGTGCGAGTTTATCAATATAGAGCTTTTTGTCTTTTGACGAATTGTTCGTAAAAAACATATATTTTCTGCCGGTTTCGTTGACTTTTTCAAGAAAGTCGTTCGATCCCGTTATGATGTCCTCACTCAGATAATAGGTTCCGTCCATATCGAGGACAAAAAGCTCGATCTCATTTAATCTATCGGCATCATTCAATATGTTCAAATCGTTCAATTCAGGCTTGTTCCCTTCTGTAGATTCCCGAAGTGGTGATAAGCGCATCAACCGGGATATCATGCGGCTCGACCTCAATATCTTCATCGATTATCTGGAAATCATATACAAGCGCCGCCTTAAAGAAATCGATCCCGGGATGTGCCGCAAGATACCTGTCGTAGTATCTTCCGCCATAACCGACCCTGTTGAATTTACGGTCGAAAGCCAGTCCCGGCATAACTATAAATACTTTTTCATCCGAGGCCACATTTGTCTCAAAAGGCTCCAAAATACCCATATACCCGGGGATAACATCATCAAAGGTTTCGATATAATAAAAATCCATCGATCTGTTCATGACCTTCGGAACCGCTACCTTCTTTCCCATCTCCCAGGCTTTGCTGACTATCGGGTGGGTTATGATCTCCTGATTATACTCAAGATAGGTGTACACGGCATCTGCCGAGTTGAACTCCGGCATTGACAGCACCTTATCAATGATGGGTCGTGATACCCTGCATATATCAAGTGTCAGAAGTTTCGACTTCTGGTCAATGATCCTCTTCCTGATCTCTTTCTTATCCATTGTTACTCAAACACCTTTCCTGTGTCCTGATACCTGACATTGTAACGATGTCGGCAACGTCATCATATTTGTTAAGTGTAAAAATATGCATTCCGTTAAAGCCGGCGTTGATATATCTGTAAAGGAGTTCAACAGTGTATTCCTTGCCTGCTTTCTTAAAATCTTCTTCATTTTCCGAATACTTGCCCAGAATCCTTGCAAGCTCCTTCGGGATCGAGCAGCCGTTGAACAAAGTCATCCTTTTTACGCCGTTGGCCGAGATAACGGGCATTATACCGGCAACAATGGGCATTGTCACACCGGCTTTACGGATCTTTTCAAGCCATCTCGAAAATTCATCGACATCATAACATAACTGGCTTATTGCGAATTCCGCTCCGTTATTCTGTTTGATCTTCAAATGAGCTATATCCTGTTCGGGTGTCGGACACTGGATATGTATCTCGGGATAGCAGGCGCATGAAATGCCAAGCTGCGGAAATACCGACTTTATAAACGCTATAAGAGAATCCGCATGGGCAAAATCACCGTTGGTCTGCTCCATTCCCTGGGGAAAATCCCCGCGAAGGGCCATGATATTCTCGACCCCGACGGAAATATATTCGTCAATATACCTTGCAAGATCCGCTTTTGTATTGCCGATGCAGGTCATATTGGTAAGACATTCGACATCCATCTTCTTGATCGTCTCACATATTTCAAGACTTCTGCCGCGATTGGTCCCCCCTGCTCCGTACGTGCAGCTGATAAAATCGGGATTGAAGGTCTTAAGCTTCTCAATGACGCGGGTCAGCGGCTCGAGCGGCTGATCGTTCTTAGGCGGAAAGATTTCGAATGAAAAAGTTAATTTATTCTTGATAACATCGGCAATTCTCATGATACCGTCTGTATCCTCCGTAGTACTTTTTTATTTTGCGGTTCAAGTTCAAATACAGCACTTTTAATAATTTATTATACTATATTTTCACGCTTTAATCAATTAAATCTGTCGAATTCAGAGAAAATAGTTTTTTTATTTTATGTATTGACATTTTCATTTCATATGCGTAAAATATTTTCGTATGTGTGCGGCTTACTCGTCCGTGTCCGGATCAGCCGCAATAATGTCATCAAAATGCGGCTTCGATGGAAACTGCACCGGAGCGCTAAATAATTCGGGATGGAGGTGAATACATTGGCTAACATTAAATCGGCTAAGAAGAGAATCAAGGTTATCGAGACCAAGACCTTAAGAAATAAGATGATCAAGTCCAAGAGCAAAACTCTTACCAAGAAGGTACTTGCCGCTGTGGCTGCCGGCAACAAGAATCTTGCATGTGAGTCTTTCAAAGAGACTGCCGCTTATCTTGACAAGGCTGCTTCCAAGGGCGTATATCACAAGAATACCGTTGCCCGCAAGATCTCCAATCTTGCAAAAGCAGTGAATGCACTTTGATATTGATCTTTTTTCAGAGGCCCGTTGCATAAAACATGTAGCGGGCCTTTTTGTACGACTTTTCCTGACCAAAATATCCTGGTCGACGTTTCCTGGCCGACTCAGTCTTCGTCATCAAGCTTCAGCACGCTCATGAAAGCGTTCTGAGGGATTTCGACATTGCCGAAGGTGCGCATGCGCTTCTTGCCTTCCTTCTGCTTTTCAAGCAGCTTCTTCTTTCGGGTGATATCACCGCCGTAGCATTTTGCGAGGACATCCTTGCGCATAGCTTTTACGGTCTCACGGGCAATGATCTTGCTTCCTATGGCAGCCTGTATCGGGATCTCGAACAACTGTCTCGGGATATTGTCCTTGAGCTTTTCTACCATCTTACGCGCGCGTTCATAGGCGCCCTCTTCATGGATTATAAAGCTTAATGCGTCAACTTCCTCACGGTTGACAAGGATATCAAGCTTTACAAGCTTTGAAGGTACATAGCCCTTCAGTTCATAGTCAAATGAAGCATAGCCCTTCGAGCGTGATTTCAGTGCATCAAAGAAATCGTAGATTATCTCATTTAACGGCAGTTCGTATTTAAGTAGTGCCCTTGTCTGCTCCATATATTCAATGCCCTTGTAGACACCGCGTCTTTCCTGGCACAGCTTCATTATTGCACCGACAAATTCGGTCGTTACCATGATCTCGGCATCGACAAAAGGCTCCTCCATATGCTCTATTTCCGAAGGGTCGGGCATATTTGTAGGGTTCGTAAGGTCTATAAGCTCACCGTTGGTCTTGTATATCTTGTAAATAACGCTCGGTGCGGTCGTTACCAGATCGAGATTATATTCTCTCTCAAGCCTTTCCTGAATGATCTCAAGATGCAAAAGTCCCAAAAATCCACATCTGAAACCAAAACCGAGTGCGACCGAGGTTTCGGGTTCAAACTGGAGGGAAGCGTCATTTAGCTGGAGCTTTTCAAGTGCGTCTCTCAGATCCGGATATTTTGCACCGTCTGCCGGGTACATTCCGCAGTAAACCATCGGAAGAACCTTTTTGTATCCGGGAAGTGCTTCGGTGCAGGGTCTTAACGCATCCGTTACGGTATCTCCTACACGGGTATCCTTGACATTTTTAAGTGAAGCGGTGATATAGCCTACCATTCCCGCCGAGAGTTCCTCACAGGGTATGAACTGTCCGGGTCCGAAAATACCGATCTCAACAACATCTGCTTCCGCGCCGGTTGCCATCATACGGATGCGTGTACCCTTCTTTATCGTACCTTCCATGATCCTTACAAATACGATAACGCCTTTATATGAATCATATACCGAATCAAAGATAAGACATTTTAAAGGAGCGTCAGCATCCCCTTCAGGTGCGGGAATCTTTTTAACGATCGCTTCAAGGACATCATCGATATTGATCCCGTTCTTGGCCGAAATAAGCGGAGCATCCTGTGCTTCAAGACCTATAACATCTTCTATCTCATTGATGACCCTCTGCGGCTCCGCGCTCGGCAGATCGATCTTGTTGATCACGGGAAATACCTCAAGATTATGATCAAGCGCCAGATACACATTGGCCAGGGTCTGCGCCTCTATTCCCTGCGCAGCGTCGATAACAAGGATAGCACCCTCACATGCGGCAAGGCTTCTTGAAACCTCATAGTTAAAATCGACATGCCCGGGCGTATCGATCAGGTTAAACACATATTCATTGCCATCCTGGGCTCTGTATACGGTCCTGATCGTCTGTGCCTTGATCGTGATGCCCCTCTCACGCTCAAGATCCATATTGTCAAGGACCTGTTCCTGCATCTCACGTGACGTGAGCAGTCCGGTCCTTTCTATTATTCTGTCGGCAAGTGTCGACTTGCCGTGATCTATATGCGCTATGATGCAAAAATTCCTGATCTTACTCTGATCCATTGATTACATTTCTCCTAAAATACTTCTGATATCTGCTTTGACACAGCTATTAGAATAGCATAACATCACTATTTTATCAATAATCGAAACCGCTTATATTTTTCTATTCCAATAAAAATAAGATCTTTTCCGTCTTAATGGTGCTGTCACAAGTCAATCCGGACAAGAACTGTCC
>JAILIQ010000261.1 GCA_024695205.1 Lachnospiraceae bacterium | reverse complement strand
GAGAAATAAAGCTTTTATAACAAAAAAGGAGTGTCAGATTTGACACTACCCAGATGAAACAGGAGGAGAATGTCATGACAGACAAGATCAGGGTTTTTAAGCAGAATCATATCAGGGTGGACTATGAAGGCAGGATCATCCATATCGATCCGTTTATGACGGACAGGGCAGTGAATGATGCGGATATCATTATGATCACACACGATCATCACGACCATTTTTCGGTAGAAGACATTGCCAAAACCGCCGGAAAACATACTGTTCTGATCGTTCCGGAGAATATGCGGGATAAGGCCGGCGAAGCAGAAGCTTATGCGGAGAGGATCGAGACGGTTAGGCCCGGTGAAAGCTATGATATTGACGGGATCAGATTTGAGACGGTCGCATCCTATAATACGGATAAGCCTTTTCATCCGAAGGCTGCAGGATGGGTCGGATATATCCTGGATCTTGGCGGGAAACGTATTTACATTGCGGGAGATACCGATGCAACCGATGAGGCGAAGAGTGTAAAATGCGACGTTGCGCTTGTTCCGGTCGGCGGTACCTATACAATGGATGCACAGCAGGCAGCCGGTCTTGTCAACACTATCAGACCAGAGCTTGTGATCCCTGTCCACTACGGCGGGATCGTCGGTACGAGGGAAGACGGAAAGAATTTTAAAGAGCTTGTAGCGGACGGGATACAGGTAGAACTGTATATTTAAAATATTTGGAGACAGAGAAGATGAGACATGAAGAACTCTTTAACAACGGTTGGGAATTTGTCAAAATGCCGTTCGGAACAGGGATAGAGGAGCTTGAGGGCGGTATTTCGTGGGAAAAGGTCGTGATACCGCACGACTGGCTTATTTACGATACAAATGATCTGTACGGGGATGCTACGGGCTGGTATCGCAAAGTGTTTACGCTGAACAAGGAGGAGCACAAAAAGTATCTGCTGTATTTTGACGGCATATACATGGACAGCACCGTGTATATAAACGGCACGGAGGCAGGCCACAATCATTACGGATATTCGGCGTTTGAACCGGATATTACGGATCTGCTGCATAGCGGCGAAAATACAGTTATGGTCAGGGTAAATCACAGATCTCCGAATACGCGCTGGTACTCGGGTGCCGGTATTTTCAGGGATGTCGTCTTAAAATGTGTTCCCTGCACTCATATCGCAACAGACGGTGTTTATATCAGTGCAAAGAAGGAAAACGGGCGCTGGATCGTTTACGCGGACACGGAAGTGGTTGTTTCCGGTCCGAAATACAGCGGCGGTAACGCTTCAGATCAGGCAGAAAACGGTATATCACTGTCTGACCCCGGATACGGGCTTAGGTTTGAGATCGGACTGCTTCCGGCCGAATCCCAAAATTCACGCTGTATAGTCAAGCCCTGTCCGGAAACGAAGGACTTTGTGATCGATGATGCCTCGCACGGCGACAATTGCTCGGAATGTGAGCATCCCTGCGCCGGAAGGGATAATGTTAAGGTAAGCGATGTCGAAACATGTCTTTGTGAACTGACGCAAAGTGCAAAATACGCGGGGGCGTCACTGGAATTTACGACAAGATTTGCGATCGACAATCCGTTTGTATGGGATTTTACCGCACCTAATCTGTATGTACTGACTACAAAGCTTGTAAAATGCGGGGCGGATAATGCTGCGGAAGAAGTGGTCGATGAGGTTACCACGCGTTTCGGACTCAGAGAAGCAGTATTTACGACGGATAAGGGCTTTTTCCTGAACGGCCGGCGCGTCAAGCTCAACGGTGTCTGCGAGCATCACGACCTTGGCTGTCTCGGGGCTGCATTCCACAAGGATGCGTTGAGGCGCAAGATCATGATCTTAAAGGAAATGGGCGTCAACGCGATCAGAACCTCCCACAATATGCCTGCTAAAGCCCTTGTTGAGCTTGCGGATGAGATGGGTATGCTGATAGACTCGGAAGCCTTTGATATGTGGAGAAGACCCAAGACCGAGTTTGATTATGCGCGTTTCTTTAACGAGGACTATGTGCGTGATGTGGCAAGCTGGGTCAGACGCGACAGGAGCAATCCTTCGGTGATCATGTGGAGCACAGGCAATGAAATATATGACTGCCATGCCGATGAGTCGGCACAGGATCTTACCCGTGACCTTAAAAGGAACGTGGAGATGCATGACTACCGCAGAAACGGGGTTGCCTCCTTTGCCTCGAAC
>JAILIQ010000257.1 GCA_024695205.1 Lachnospiraceae bacterium | reverse complement strand
AGGTGAAAGTCACACACTTGTGACTTTCGCCTTAGTGATACGCTTTGGATCATAATAGCCGCCAGTATCTATAGCTATAAATGTTAATTTACGGCTCCTTTTTATAACAAATCAGTTTCCATAAATCACTTTACACTATCTCTTTTTGATCGTTAATATGTAAATATCTGGTATCTCCTGATACGGATGCAATCAAAGCCAAAACTTCATCCGTATGTATTATCTCTTTTGGATTATTCGGGATATATCCAGGATTATTACGAATATTAACAAAAAAATCAGCAACAATACCAAAGTCACTCTTAAATCTGGATATTTCATTCTTATTTAACCATGAGATCTCAAATACGTTTATTTTGTAATCATTTACATATGGTTCCAGCCTGTCCGGGATATTCAGTAAGTCTTTCAGATTATGATTTCTGTACCAGTGATCCTTTCCAAAATACAGGACAAGAGTGATAGCCGGAACAGTATATAATTCAGGTCTTGAAAGTTTTTTGGCGGAAGGGTTATGCTCTGAATTCTCGTTCCTGGGTATGAATTGTATCAACAGAAGAACGATAGTATGTGGATGGGTGAATGTCTTCTAGGCAGTTCACATCAATAATGGGTTCTCCGTCAAACAGAAGACCATTCAGGATGTCAGCAAATACGTCATTGTAGTCTGTTAATGATTTTTCCAAAATGTCTTTTTCGCTCAATAAAACTCCTTTCTCACACGCACGGTGAAAATGAAGTTGAGATAAAAAGACGTATTACTTAATCTGTCGTCCTGCGTGTGCAAAAATATTATGTTGATCAGCAGGGGACAAACGGTTATCTGTATTATCAGGGTAAAGACTCTGTAAATAACCATGATCAGAAAATCTGGCGACATGATTGCGCCAGTTTATAGAAGTGTCTTACTGCTTGCAAATATATTATCATGTATTTTGTAAATGTACAAGAAAATTTTACGATCTTTATCATAGCATGCGATTGCCCCGCCTAAAGAATTCCTTGTTAGATATGTCCAAATATGCTATAATCTTTCCGGAATTGCGAATAAGCGTGCATTTCGCGAAGAATGTAATACAGTTGGAGATCATATTATGGACAGTGCCAAACTGAAGAAGATCCTGAGCATAGTCGTCGGGATCGTGCTTATATTGTTTATCATATATAATTCCGGATTGCTGGGCAACAAGGATGAGGGTGAGAATTCGGGAAATGTTGTTACTCAGACCGAACAGGGCCAGGACGCGCAGGAGAATCAGGGAACTCCGGGGAACCAGGAGACTCCGGGACAACAAAGTGAGGTTTCCCAACATAATACAACAGCCCCCACCCCGGAAACCGCTGAAAATAACACTGATGATATTACCTACACGAGATACTATTTCCGAAATGACAAGCTGCTGACACAGCATTATGAAAAGCATGGGATCGAGATGGGGTTTGATTCCAAAGAAAGCTACGAAAAGGCCGCGTCTGATGTGATCAACAATCCGAAGGCTTTGTATAAGCTTGAGGCAGAGGATGGGGATCATGTCTACTATGTGGAGGATACCAACGAATTTGCGATCCTGTCGCCGGACGGATATATCAGGACTTATTTCCTGCCGAGCGCCGGAAAGGCTTATTTTGACAGACAGTGATCACTATCGAGAGACGGGAAGGCTTATTTTGACTGACAGTGATCACTATCGAGAGCCGGGAAGGCTTGTTTTGACATACAGTGATCACTATGTAGAGCCGGCTTGAAAATGCCTGCACTTTTAAACTTATCTATCGTGATCAATAACAAATATGATCTATGATTCCGGATACCGGATAACGTAACACGGAGGGAGGTTTCAGATATGTATGAATGCCCGAATTGCGCATCGAACCTGAAATTCAATATCGCGCGTCAGAGCATGTTCTGCGAGGCATGCGGAACGGTTATGAGTCCTTACGATATTGAGAAGGAGAAGGATGCCGAAGAGAGGGAAGAGTTTGAAGTAACGGTCTTTACCTGCCCGCAATGCGGAGCACAGATCGTAAGTGAGGACAATGAAGCAGCGGCTTTCTGCAGCTTTTGCGGCGGCTCTACGATACTTGATTCAAGGATCAGCAGGGAGAAACGCCCGGAGCTCATCCTGCCGTTTAAAAAGACGAAGGAAGACTGCCTTACCGCATTTACGAAGATGACCAAAAGATCGATCTTCTCACCCAATGAGCTTAAGAATTACAAGGATGTCGATTCATTCAGGGGCATTTACATGCCTTACTGGATGTACACCGCGACCAAGGAAGGGCATGTATGCTATGACGTCCGCAAATCGCTTTCAAAATACCGCGGCGATTACGAATACATAGACCATTTTAATTACGATACGGATGTGGATGCTGATTTTACGGGTGTGAGCTATGATGCGTCGAGTACTTTTTCCGACAAGCTTTCCCAGGCTATCGCCCCGTTCGATACGACTCAGGCTGCAAAGTTCACGCCGGCCTTCTTAAGCGGTTTTTACGCAGATACGCTTGATGTGGACGGCGAAGTATATGATAAGGATGTCGAGGAACTGACTACAAAAGCGGTCTTCGAGAAGCTCAACGATGATCCTGCGATGAAGAGCTATCAGACCACATTTGACAAAGCTAAAAACAGTACAAAGACAGCGATTGTGAAACGTACGCTTGTTATGCTTCCTGTCTGGTTCATGAGCCTGCGCCACAAGGAGGCGGGCAAGGAAGACAGAGTTGCTTACGTTGCTGTAAACGGACAGACCGGAGAGGCATGCGCCGATCTGCCTATAGACCTTAAAAAATACATGCTGGGAGCTGTTATCGCAGCGGCGGCGTTATTTGCAATCTTTACGTTCATCCTGCCGACGCTTAAGCCGATCGCGCTGACGATATCGGCGGCGGTAATTGCGATCATTACAGGTATTGTTTATTCATCGCAGAATACAAGGATCAAAAATCAGGAAACCGGCGAAGATGACGCCGGTCTGAAAAATGCGCAGAAAAAAGGTCTGGTAAAATCAATACCGAAATTCGATTCACAGACAGGTAAGAAGCTTGAATACAATGATCCCGACAGTAAGGTGAACATTCTCGGGATCAAGTTCGGGACAGGGGGCTTCATAATTACTTCGATCGCTATCGCGGCGGCACTGTTCCTGCTTAGACCGGTATCCGACTTATGGTATTACGGCGGAACCATCATAATTCTTTTACTCGTATTCCTGTTCCTTGTCAAACTGATGAAACGCTATAACAAGCTGACAACACGCCAGCTGCCGCAGTTCATCAGAAAGGGCGGAGACGACAGCGCCAAGACGGCCGTGAGAGATCACGAACGGAAGGGAGGCGAGGATAAATGAAGACTATGAATATCAACAGGGGTAAAGAACAGCATCGTTTCATTCTGTCCCGCCCCGGCCGGTCAGTAACGGGTTTTCTGTTCATTGCAGCCTTACTTGCGGTAATTTTCCTGAATCCGGCGGTCCGTGCGTCGGCTGATGATCAGATCTATCAGTATTACGAGAACCCGGAGACCGGATACGGTGTATTTATACACGATCAGGCAGATCTGTTTTCCGAAGAAGAGGAATGGGCTCTGTCTGAGAAAATGACCGGTATTACCGCCTACGGCAATGTCGGGCTTGCCACTACCGATTATAACTCATCGAGTGCCGAGTCGTATGCCCACAACTGGCTCAGCCGGTATCTCGGAACGAAATCGAGCGTACTGTTCCTGATCGACATGGATAACCGTATGCTTCAGGTACAGGCCAACGACGGCGGTAAGGATACTATCGGCGGTGTCATTACGGTATCCTATGCCAATACCATTACCGACAATGTTTACAGATATGCTTCGGACGGCGATTACTATACCTGTTCGTCAGAGGTATTTTCACAGATACTGACCCTGCTCGAAGGAGGCAGGATATCGCAGCCGATGCGGTATATCTGCAATGCGCTCCTGGCGCTTGCACTGGGTATATTGATCTGTTATTTCATTGCAAACGGAACCTCGCAGGCGAAAAAGACGACCGATACCGAGATGCTCATGTATGCGGTCAAGAAATTCAATTACACACCTCCGGTACTCACGTATACGCATACCGAGAAGAAATATCATCCCCGCTCGAGCGGCGGCGGTGGCGGAGGCAGCGGAGGCGGTGGCGGCGGAAGCCACGGCGGAGGCCACAGCTTCTGAGAAAACTGTCTGCGGATATACCGGAGTATACCAAAATATGACGGCTTCATCGTTATCTGGGGCGAAAAGCATGAACGGTGCTTTGTTGATGTAATATGTGTCTTGTAAGGGAACAAAGGGGAAAGAATGAAGACTAAGATAAGAGTATTGTTGTCGATAATGCTTGCGTTATTTGTCGTTGCATTTATGATCAGGCCGCAGGCGGCACACGCTGCCGGGTATCTTTCGGTATCCGACACCAAGCTGTGGCTGAACGGTGCAGGCAAGCTTACCGTGACATATAAGGGTCATACCGATGAGGAGCTTGAGATCACGGCAAAAGCGGCTAGCTCGGTAAAGATAAAGGCCGGTAAATGGAAGGGTGATACATGCGTTGTAACGTTAACGCCCAAAAAGGATAAAAATACAACGCTTACCGTGACCGTCGGGGATGAGAGCACAACAGTCAGGCTCTATATGCGCAAGGAGCAGGTGCGTCCCGCCGAGGAGATATATACCTATCTGAAGGATGCAATGGTTGAGATCGAATGCGTTGACAGCATCGGGCAGGTATATATCGGTTCGGGTTTCTTTGTCGGAAACGGGCTGGTGCTTACCAATGAGCATGTGGTAGACAGTGCATCAGAGATCACGATCAGGGATTATTACGGCAAAAACTATGCTGTCAAGGAGATACCCGCAATTGATAAAGACAATGACCTTATTTTGTTTAAGGTTACGGGCAAGAACAAGGGGGCTTTGAGCCTGGCTAAGGAAGCGATCGGCGGAGAGCGGATCTACAACATGGGAAGCCCTGCCGGGATCACGGGCTCATTTGTTACGGGGCTTGTCGCAAATGAGGGCTATGACATTGATGGAACCCGCTATATCCAGTTCTCAATGCCTACAGGCATCGGCTCCGGAGGCGGACCGATCGTAAATGCCAAAGGTCAGGTCCTTGGAGTTATGACACTGGTAGTTTCTTCGGCCCAGAATATCACTATGGCAGTCGATTTCACGGAGATCGGGAAATTCCTTGATTCCGTTGCGGATGACGGAAGCCTGAAGCTTGACGAACTGTATAAGATGAACGAGGGCAAGACCAAGGGCTCGAACGATTACAAGATTTTCGACGGGTTTACCGATGAAAACACGTCAAAGGCCTATGCCGGATCGAAAGATGAACTCACAGGCGAAGAGATCTTCAAGCTGGCCCATGAGGCGACTGTGGATATCAGGATCCTTTTTGAGCGCGACGGAGGAGGTGTAACGGGTTCGGGTTTTTTTATCAGTGAAGATACCGTTGTGACCAATTACCATGTGGTAGGCACCGATATGCCGGTCAAAAGCTTTGTGATCGAGGATTACAACGGTAATACCTACAAGGCTGACGGGCCCATGAAGCTGAATGAGTATTATGATGTTGCGATCATAAAAGTGGTTCCTGACAAAAGCACGGCAAAACACGGCTTTCTTGAAGTTGCGACAGGTTATATCCCGGCAGTCGGAGAGAGGCTGTACGGAATGGGCAGTCCCGCAGGTTACAAGTGTACATTTTCCGAAGGTCTTGTGATCATGTCCGAAAGGATGACCGGGGATCTGGAATTTATCCACTCGTCGGTACCGATCACTCAAGGTTCCAGCGGCGGCCCGCTGATCAACAAATATGGTGAGGCGATCGGGATCAACAGCCGTGTGATCAATATCGTGACCAATTCGAATCTTGCCATGCCGATAAAATATCTCGCCAAAGCAAGATGATAAAAACATTTTCGACAGAAGAACAATATAAGGTGGTTATATGCAATACAGGCTTCTTTCTCCATGCCATTTCGGACTTGAGGCGGTCCTGAAGCGTGAGATCGCGGATATCGGGCTTAACATTGACCGTGTTGAAGACGGAAGAGTATATTATTCCGGTGATGAGACTGCGATCGCACGGGCCAATATGTTTCTGCGCACGACCGAGAGAGTGCTTCTTCTCGTAGGAGAATTTGAAGCGCGTACTTATGATGAATTGTTTGAAAATACAAAGGCTCTGAACTGGTCGGATCTGATGCCCGAGGATGCCAATTTTTATGTTACAAAAGCGGCCTCGATCAAATCCAGGCTTTTCAGCCCTTCCGATATCCAGAGGATCGTCGGAAAAGCCATTGTCGAGAGCATGAAGGGAAAATACAGGACCGAGTATTTTTCCAAAAGCGGTTTTGAATATCCTGTCAGGGTTACGATCAACAAAGACCGTGTGACCGTTTCGATAGATACATCGGGAGAATCCCTGCACAAGCGCGGATACCGCAGGCTTACGGCCAAGGCTCCGATCACCGAAACCCTTGCTGCGGCGATCATTATGCTGACACCCTGGAAAGCAGACAGGATACTTGTGGATCCTTTCTGCGGAAGCGGTACTTTTCCCATAGAAGCGGCGCTTATCGGCGCAGGTATAGCACCCGGGCGCAACCGCAGCTTCGCAGGGCAGAACCATGTTTATGTCCCCGCCAAAACCTGGAAGGATGCTCTTGATGAAGCGGTCTCACTTGAAAAAAGGGATGTTGAGATGCAGATCAGGGGCTACGACATCGACCCGGAGATCGTCAAAGCGGCACGCCAGAACGCAAAGCTTGCCGGAGTTGACGGATATATTCATTTTCAGCAGCAGGATATGAGGGAATTAAGCTCTCAGAAGCAATACGGCTTTGTGATAACGAATCCCCCGTACGGAGAAAGACTTGAGGAAAAAGCTGCGCTCCCGCACCTGTACAAGGCCATGGGAGAAGCTTTCGGCAAGCTTAAGAACTGGTCATATTTCTTTATAACGAGCTATGAGGATGCCGAGAAATACTTCGGACGCAAGGCCGACAAGAACCGCAAGATCTACAACGGAATGATCAGGACTTATCTGTATGAATATTACGGGCCCAAGCCTCCGAAGAAGGAAAGTCCGGCAAATATCATCCCTGAATGATCGTTATTGTTCCTTTTTGTCAGACTTATCGGCAGGGACGTCATCCAGCCATTTGAGAATATCGGCCATAACATCTTCCTTATTAAGCTCATTAAGGAGCTCATGCCTGCACTCGTCATAGATCACGCACTGCGAAGCGGTGAATCCGCAGCGCTGCAGTGTTGCATAGAATTTTGAAACGCCTTCACCGTAATCACCGACGGGATCGTCAAGACCTGACATAATGAGGACCGGAAGGTCGCGGCGCACCCTTTTGATCGTGCGTGTGGATGAGGCGATCTGCGTAAGCTTGATCAGATCATAGTAAAATGAAGCCGTACACATATAACCGCAGTACGGATCATTGATATAAAGCCCTACAAGGCTGTTGTCGCGTGTCAGCCAGTCGAATTTGGTGCGGTTGGAAATGCGCGCAAAGCTCTTGTAGCCTGTTGTGGCATTGGCCAGGAAAGGCGAGCGGTGAGTGGGGCTCTTAAGAACCTTGATGCAGGAGGCGAGGAAACAGCCAAGTCCTGTTTTCATTGCGCCCTGATGTGCGGTCCCGAGAAGTACGGCACCGTCAACATCGTCATATTCGCCAAGCAGGCTTCTTGCAATAAGAGAACCCATGCTGTGCCCGAGCAGGATAAGCTTTTTCCCGCGATTATTGTTTTTAACATAAGTCAGCACAGCTATGGCATCGGAAATAACGAGCCTGTAGCCGTTATCATCGGCAATGTGGCCAAGCTCTTCATATTTCTTATCCTTCCCATGTCCCCTGTGGTCAAAAAGGAAAACATCGTATCCTTTCGCGGCAAGAAAATCCGCGAATCCGTTGTATCTTTCATGATGCTCTGCCATTCCGTGCAGGATGACAACGCTTCCCTTCACTTCCTTATCATTTGTAAAATGCGGATATATGACGGTCTGATACTTATCTTTCTGGGTAAGTGTGATCTTTTCTATTTCCATGAAAAGGAATCCTCCTCTGTATGATGCCTGCTTATAAATATGAGTTTACGCCAAAATCTTGCAAAATGCAAGCCATATGGGTATACTGTCTATTGGATTGGGCGGTTAACTTCTAGCCTTGAAAATTCAGTTTCAACTCCCGGATGCTGTATACTGAATAGTTTTTTAACATGAGGAGATGATATTTTGAAAATAATATTTGCGACAGGAAATAAAGGAAAGCTTGCAGAGATCAGGGCGATCCTGGACAGTGACAGATTTGAGATAATATCGATGAAGGAAGCCGGATTCAGCGGCGAGATCGTTGAGGACGGAACAACATATGAGGAAAACGCGCTGATCAAAGTGCGGACAGTCAGAAAATATCTGCTTGAGGCCGGATATCCCGGTGAATATATTGTAATGGCGGATGATTCGGGGCTGGAGGTGGATTATCTCGGCGGAAAGCCCGGGATTTATTCGGCGCGTTATATGGGGGAAGATACCCCGTATTCGATCAAGAATCAGGCTATCATCGACGCGCTTGACGGTGTTCCCGATGAGCAGAGGGGTGCCAGATTCGTCTGCTCGATAGCGATGATATTTCCCGACGGGTCGGAGAAAACAACTCGCGCCACTTACGAGGGTATCGTAGCGCACGAGGCAAAGGGCACAAACGGGTTCGGTTATGACCCGATGTTCTACCTGCCGCAATGTAACGCCACAGATGCTGAAATGCCCATCGAATTTAAGAACAAAAACAGCCACAGGGCCAAGGCGCTGAAACAGGCTGAAGAGATAATTGCGGCAATGTATTGAGCGGCGTGGATATGTACAGAGAAAAAGATTTCTGAGACAACCGGTAAAGTGAACAATGGGCGATAAATGTAAAAATTTTTATTGACAACAGAAATTCTGTGTTATATAATAAGCCTTGCTGTTTTAGAAAAACAGCGACGACAATTATATACTGTAATTCGCGGGTGTAGTACAATGGTTAGTACGCCAGCCTTCCAAGCTGGACACGTGGGTTCGATTCCCATCACCCGCTTTTCTCTTGACAAAAGAGAGAATTGGAGGACTGTTCTGCATTCCGTTTGGATGCACTATGGTACGTACAGTGTGCCAGTAGCTCAGTTGGATAGAGCAACGGCCTTCTAAGCCGTGTGTCGGGGGTTCGAATCCCTTCTGGCACGTGATGCGGTCGGTTACTTGATCTGAGAAGTAACATGTGCGGGCGTGATCGTTTTGACCGGCCTTTGCAACATACGGCTGCATTGTGTTGAACGTCTCTTTGATGGGACATATATGGTGGGTATGGCGCAGTTGGTTAGCGCGCCAGATTGTGGCTCTGGAGGCCCTGGGTTCGAGTCCCAGTACCCACCCTGGGGGGCTATCGCCAAGCGGTAAGGCAACGGCCTTTGACGCCGTCATCCGCTGGTTCGAATCCAGCTAGCCCTGTTTGGGGCAGCGTAATGATATTAAACCCTCAATGATCATGTAACGGGCCACTAGCTCAGGCGGTAGAGCACTTGACTTTTAATCAAGTTGTCTCGGGTTCGAGTCCCGAGTGGCTCATAATAAAAAGGAGTACCGAAGGTACTCCTTTTTATTATGATTCACTCGGTCAAATGAGAATTCGAACGGTTTACCGTTGAGGGCGGGAAAGCGCGAAGCAAAAAAATAATGCGGATAACAGGACTTGAACCTGCACGCTTGCGCACCAGAACCTAAATCTGGCGTGTCTGCCAATTCCACCATATCCGCATGGCATTAAACATGATAACATGCACCCAAAACAAAGTCAAACGAAATACATTGATTTTTCGGCCTGATATGGTAAAATGTGCGGGAAGGTTTTCTTGTGTTGTTTTGCGTATTCAGGGAAGGAAAGAGAAAAGATGCTTGAAAATATATTAAGTGTGGGTTCGCAGGTGCTGATACTGTTTGTGCTCGTTGCGGTCGGGTTTATCTGCCGGAAGACCGGGATCCTTACGGAAAAAGGGATCAAGAGCATATCCGACCTGGTAGTGTATGTTGTTACACCCGCCAACATCGTAGTTGCTTTCTGCAGGGATTTTAAAACAGATCTGCTCATTGGACTCGGAATGGCGTTTTTGGCGGCATTTCTGGTGTATGGAGCCGCAACGGTCATCGCGGGGCTGACTATACGTGAAAAGGATGAGAACAAGAGGAGCGTACTCAGATTTGCCGGAGCTTATCCGAATGCCGGATATATGGGGATTCCGCTGCAAAGGGCGCTGCTCGGCGACATAGGCGTATTCTACTGTGCCGCATATATCGGGATGTTCCATATGTATGTCTGGACCTACGGCGTATATGTGCTAAGCGGCGACAAAAAGCAGATATCTGTTAAAAAACTGCTTACCAGTCCGTGTATACTGGCGATCATTATCGGACTGCTGCTGTTTTTCCTTCCGATAGAGCTTCCTGAGCTGATCGATTCACCGCTAAGGTCATTGGCATCGCTGGCGACTCCGCTTCCGATGATGGTGATAGGATACCATCTTGCGGGAAGCAATCTGAAGGCGATCATGGGCAATGGCTGGGTACATCTTGCGATCATTGTAAAAATGATGATTTCCCCCATTCTTGCCATAATACTGTGCCTTCTTCTGAAATTTGATCACAGCATGGCTGTGTCGTGTCTGATCGCATGTTCATCGTCTAGTGCGGCAATGACCACGATGCTTGCTACGAAATTCAACCGGGATGCGGAGCTTTCGGCGGCAATAGTCTCTTATTCGACTTTGCTTGCGATAATCGTGATCCCTGTATTCGTGTCGATCGTTGGTTATCTGATACCTTAGGAAAGCGCTGATCGGCATTCGTTTGTGTACAATGCAGCTCCTTGGCGGTCATAAAAAAGCCGTCTTCCGGAAATGAGGTTCTGAAAATAATGACTCGTGAGCTCACCAAAGGCGCGGTGTTACCGCTCCTTATCAAATTTACGATACCGCTGGTACTCGGTAATCTTTTCCAGCTGACGTATAACGCTGTCGATGCGATCATCGTCGGCCGTTATGTTGGGGCTGATGCGCTTGCGGCGGTTGGGGTCTGCAATCCTGTCACAACGCTGATGATACTGCTCTTAAACGGTCTGTGCATAGGTGCTGCGGTCCTGATGGGGACCCAGTACGGCAAAGGTGACCATGAGACCCTGCGAAGGCAGGTAAGTACCACGCTGCTGGCGGGGATTATATTTTCTGTAACGATAGCCGTTCTCTGTATCATCGGGGCGCGGCCGATCCTTAAATCGCTTCGGACCGATCCGTCGATAATGGATATTGCGGTCAGGTATCTGAGGATCATACTGACCGGCCTGATATTTACATTTCTTTATAATTTCTATTCGTCAACTTTAAGAGCACTCGGTGACAGCTACACGCCGCTGTTTTTCCTTGTTGCAAGTGCCATGCTCAATATCGCGGGCGACCTTATATTTGTTGTCCTTCTGCATGCCGGCAGTGACGGGTGCGCGGTGGCGACGGTCCTCAGCGAGATACTGTGCTGTCTGGGCTGTTCATTGTACATCAGGAAAAAAGTCCCTGTCATATATATAAGAAAAAATGAACTGAAGATCGACAGGTCGCTCCTGAAGGATACCGTCAGTTACGGATGGGCATCCGCTATGCAGCAGGGAACCGTCCAAATGGGCAAGATCGCGGTACAGGCGGTTGTCAATACCATAGGTGTTGCGGTCGCAGCGGCTTTTACGGCGGTAAGCAGGATCGATGATTTTACTTACATCCCGCAGCAGAATATCGCACATGCCATGACGGCATTTATGGCCCAGAATCGAGGTGCGGGTGAGCATAGACGCGTAAGGGAAGGCTTTCTGAAAGGAATGATGCTTGAGCTGGCATACGGACTGGCGGTATTTGCGATATGTTCACTGTTTGCGGTGCCGCTGATGAAGCTGTTTATAGGAAATATCAGTCAGGATGCGGCCGGCGTCGCCAATGCCCTGACAGGAGCAGCCGGAGCGGATCCCGGAGCAGGTGTCATATCGCACGGTGTTGCATACCTGAAGCTGATAGCCCCGATGTATCTGCTTCCGGCGATGACAAACGGAATCCAGGGATATTTCAGAGGCATGGGCAGGCTTAAGATCACACTTGTTTCCAGTTTTACCAATATGGGTGTGAGAGTACTTGCCGCGATCGTTCTGGTATCACGCTTCGGTTTCGGGATCGAGGCCCTGCCGTGGTCGTATTTTGCGGGTTGGATCGCGATGCTGATCGTGGAACTGCCGCTGTTGCTTGTAAGTCTCGGGAGACGAAAGACAGGGGAGCAATGATCAGGCTGAGCCTGTTTTTCAGCCCTGTTTAGGTGACAGATACAAATTTGTAAATAAATTATAAAAAAGATACAAATCGGACCCTAAATGTATCCGAAATGTATCTTTTTTGTTTTATCTTGTCCCTGCAATCATAAAAATACAATAAAAACTTATAATATACGGAGGCAGGTATGAAAAAGTTTTCTAAGATCGCGGTAAAGGTACTGACAGTGGTAATGGCAGCAGCACTTGTATTTGCGAACAGCGGGATGAAAGCACTGGCTGATGACATCCGGTTCTATGTTGTAAAAGGCGGCGAAACCGTTACCGATAACACAACGGCGAACGCTGTTTACGGAGTGTCCACTGACAAGTTTTATGAAATGGAGTCATTGCGTAAAACCGTTACCGACGAGCAGGTTCAGAAAGCGCTGAAATCTCTGAATCTTGATGGATTGTATTACAATGAAAGAAGCCAGGAAACATTTGAAGAAACAGTTGTATCTCAGAACACCGAAGCTGAAGAACTTACTGTTGAGCGTATTCTGGAAGTTCTGAATATCAACTATGACAAAAGAGTTGACTGGTATGTTATCAAGAAGCACAATGACGGATATCATGTTGACGGTACAAGTATTAAAGACTATTACATGGTTTTCAGCATCGCCAAGGCTGAAAGAGAAGACAGGAGCGAAGGCATTGTCTTCCATGGTCTTAATGTAAATGATTATTTCCAGATCAAAGGTGTTTCGGATAACGAAAACGAAAACGGTATCAACAGGTATCATAAGAGCGTCAGCAAAGCAGAAGTTTATGAGTACATGAAAAATGTCCTTGGGACAACGGATGATACTACCAATCTTAACGAAACACTTAAGAACGGAAAGATCGAAGCATATACAATTACAAAGGATGAGATACGAGACGCTGAAACCCTTAAGGTTGAAGCGGTTCTCGACAAACTTGGATTTACTGAAGAAGTAACGGCAATGACCCGTAAATTTGTTGCCGAGAACAGCGCAATTCAGGCATTCATTAGTGATAAATATCCTGAGATCGATTTTAATGATTATGACAGCTGGTATATTGACTGGTATGTAATGAAAACCCAGAAGAACGGCATCCACGTTGATGGAGTATTTGTAACTGTTAAGGATGAGCCTGAACAGCCTGAAACACCCGAGACTCCCGA
>JAILIQ010000238.1 GCA_024695205.1 Lachnospiraceae bacterium | reverse complement strand
TCCGTCGATCATTCCGCGCCCGCAGATGCGGACATTCTTCGCATTGTTGACCGAGACCACCGAATGAAGTACGGCACCGCCCGACAGATAAAGAGTCTGCCCGTCGCTTAAAGCTATCGCATCCATCGTCCATTCACCAGGGCCGATATAGTAAACGTTGGGATCATCGGGATCCGGAATATCGGTCTCAAGCGGATTGGCAAATATATGCACGGCTTTATTCACATTATCGTTAAATACTACGGTATACTGACCCGGTTTTGTGATCGTAAACCTTACATGACCTTCCTCAACATCCGGAACGATGCCGCACCCGGTCGGAAGTACTTTTGCACTTTCTACCGCTTCGGACAGCCCGGGCGCTTCAAGATCGATATCGGCGCTCCCTTCAAAATCAAAATAGGTAAGCGGGGTGTCGGAAGGTACGGTGTTGGCGTTCCATATATGTTCATGATTGACCATTACATCATAAACAAAAAGACTGTGTCCGTTTACCGATGCCTGTACGTTCTTCGAAGTCGTCATCGTTTTCGGACCTTCATATAATTTCAGAAGCGTTCCGGTTTCGGCCGAAGCCTCCTTTACCGTCCTGCGCGGTGCATTCGGCGAAACGTACATAAATATCGCAAATGCCAGGCAAAGTACCGCTGCAGCGCACAGACAGACGGTCTTGGCTGAAATTGCCGTTTTTCCTTTCATAGTAACCTCCTAAAGCCTTGTTACGTTTAACGTTAAACTAATCTATCTTAATTATACACTCTCATTTGTCATCAGGCAATAAGAATTCTAAAAATTTTTGATAATAAAAATCATTTTTCTAAAAATTTTTCAAAATGTGTACTTGACAATTCCAAAAGTCCGATGCTATAATGATGCCATAATAAGTTTAACGTTAAACTAATTGAAAAATAGGGGTTCCCCGATTCACACACTTTTTATTTTAACGGAGGAGAAGTATGAAAAAGTTACTCGCTTTTGCACTTGCAGTCTGCATGATACTTTCACTGGTTGCCTGTACACAGAAAACCGAACCCGAGCAGCCCGCACCCACAGTCGCACCTACGAAGGAAGCTGAAGTAAAGGAACCTGCGAAGGATCCCACAACAGCTCCCACCGAAACTGTAGAGCCTGTTGCTGCCGATACGCCCTCGTCATTTGTATGGGACAATTTTGACGACCGTGATCCCAACGTAAAGCCCGATACCGCACCGAACGGCGCTTCGATGTGGTGGGACAACTGGGCTAACCTGCGTGCCAAGAATGAAGACGGCGCAGTTAAGCTTGACTATCGTCCCAAGGAATTCGATCCCGAGGATTTTGAATCCCTCGATGATTATTTTGCACATGCGGGAGACTGGATGGGCAACTGGGGTGAAGCCATCGATATGTGGTCACTCGACGGGATTTCGTACTGTAAATACCTTACGATCCGCATCAAAGGCGCTGTTGGAGGAGAAGAAGCATCACTTATCATGGACTGGCATCCCGAAGACAGCAGATTCTTTGCTGCACGTTTTTCCGATCTTGTTCTTAAAGACGGAAGTCATCCCGTGATCACAACCGACTGGCAGGATTTCGTTATCGACCTTGAGGCATCAGGCTTTCCCGGCATGACCAATGCGCTCCATATCCGCGCATTTGCTCCCTGCGTGATCTGGCTTGATGAGCTTGTATTTACCGAGCCCCTCGCTCCCATAGACGCCACCAGCGCAGATACGATCATTGCAGGCTTCACCGTTCCCGAAAGCGGCAAGCCCGGCGATCTTCCGATCAGGGAATATCTCGGTGTAACAGACAATGCTTCATCTGTTGAACTCGCATTCCTCTGGGATAATTTTGACGTGCGTGATCCTGACAATAAGCCCGAACTCAGCCCCAACGGCGCCAACATCTGGTGGGACAACTGGGCAAATCTCCGCGGAAAGAACGAAGACGGAGCCATCAGGCTTGATTACCGCCCCAAAAAATTTGATCCCGAAGATTATGAGACCGAGGATGATTACTATGCTCATGCCGGCGACTGGATGGGCAACTGGGGTGAAGCTATCGACATGTGGGCACTTGAAGGCATTTCCTACTGCAAATACCTTGTTATCCGCGTGAAGGGTGAAGCCGGCGGTGAAGAGAACAAACTCATCATGGACTGGCATCCCGAAGACAGCAAGTTCTATGCCGCACGTTTCTCCGATCTGGTACTGGCTGACGGTACTCATCCTGTTATCACAGGCGAATGGCAGGATCTTGTGATCGATCTTGAAGCATCCGGCTTCCCCGGAATGACCAATGCGTTCCATATCCGTGCATTTGCACCCTGTGTGATATGGCTTGACGAGATCGGATTTGCCGTACCCGTGGCTGCCATCGATACAGCCAATGTGACCGGCGGAATGACAGTTCCCGAAACCGGAAAACCCGGAGAACTTCCCATTAAGGATTATATTGCCGAACTTGGGGAATAAATACCTGTAGCAATGCGGGGCGGTTTCTCCGCCCCGTTTATCTTATTTATATGCAAACGTTTTCCGTAGAAAATGGAAGAATTCGATGAAATCACTTGAAATGAAGCTTATAAAAGTGGTAATCTTTAACCGTAGTAAGAGGGAGTATACAGTATGGTAACTTTGAAGGATATCGCCGCAGAAGCCGGTGTAAGCATCACCACCGTATCAAATGTCGTACATAACCGTGCCAGCCGTGTTTCACCCGAGCTGGTCGTTAAGATACGTTCCATCATCGAAAGAGAACACTATGTTCCGAGCATGACCGCACGTACACTTGTAAATGACGAATCATATATTATCGGTGTGATCACGCATATGACACCGCAGAATGTCGGCAGCACGATGAGTGACCCTTTCCTCGGCACATTCGTTGAAGGTATCGAACTGCGAACACGCGAAGAAGGGTATTTTTTGATGATCCGTTCCGTAGAGGACGCGCAGGCGCTTGAAACCCTGCGCCGCAGCTGGAAACTGTCGGGAGTTATCCTGACCGGTGTATTTGCCGATGACTTTTTCGAAGGAATAAGAAATCTCGGCATACCCTTCGTACTTATCGACAGCTACCTTGATGATCCGGATATCTGCAATATCGGACTTGAGGATGAAAAGGGCGGGTATCTGGCAACTAAACACCTGCTCGAACACGGACACAGGGTCATTGCTTTTGCATCCCCTTCGATACGCGAAGGCGGTGTTGTTGAAAAACGTCTGAACGGCTATAAAAAAGCCCTTGGCGAATATGGCATTTCCTTTGATCCTTCGCTTGTTTTCACACAGGAGATCTTTGTTGAGGAAGGCAAACGCCTCGGACATAAGCTTGCGGCCAAACCCGAGATCACAGGCATCTTCGCTTCCGCCGATATTCTCGCAGCCGGCATCATGACGGGTCTTCGTGAAAAGGGCGTGCAGGTTCCCCGCGATAAATCAATTGTCGGCTTCGATGACAACTACCTGTGCCAGCTGACCAACCCCGGCCTTACCACGATCCATCAGGATGCCGAACAAAAGGGTTTTCTGGCAGTTGATATGCTTCTTTCACAGCTTCGGCATGAAACTGTGGCCAATCATTCGATCATTCTTCCGGTCAGTCTCATAGAAAGGGAAAGCGTTTGTAATCTTAACAGATAGTGAGGATTACATAATGAAACAAGGAGTCATCTTTGATCTGGACGGAGTTTTGATCTCTACCGATGAAATGCACTATAAAGCTTGGAAATCAATAGCCGATGAACTCGGCATCCCATTCGGACACACCGAAAACAATCTTCTGCGTGGTGTGTCCCGGATGGCATCACTCGATATAATCTTAAATCTTGGTAATCTTGTTCTTTCCGAAAAGGAAAAAGAAGCCCTCGCCGAACGAAAAAACAACAGATATGTTGCACTTTTGCAGTCACTTACCCCCGATGTCGTAACAGCGGAGGTACGTGACACTCTTGCCCTGCTGCACAAACGCGGTATCAAGACCGCAGTAGGCAGTTCGAGCAGGAATGCAAAGCTCATTTTAAGACTTACCGACCTGGAAAAGTATTTTGACGCTGTCTCTGACGGCACGAATATCTCCCGCTCCAAGCCGGATCCCGAGGTATTTTTAAAGGGCGCGGAATTTCTGGGGCTTTCACCCGATGACTGTGCCGTTACCGAAGATGCTGTCGCAGGTATTGACGCCGCCAATGCCGGAGGCTTTTACAGCATCGGTATCGGAGATGCGGCCGCCTACGAGAAAGCCGACGCCAGGATCACCAGTATCAGTGAGCTTCTCGATCTGGTCTGAATAAAATCAGGAGGCTGTCGCACTAAAATTGCGACAGCCTCCTGATTTTTCCTGCAAGACAACAGTACCTCACTCCTCTATACTGTAACCCTCATGTGTAACCGTGATATGCAGCCGCTTTCCGCCGGTTTCGATCGGGAAGCTCAGCTTTGTGATCTCCCCGGGCAGGTGAGGGTTGAAGCTTATTTTGCCGTTTCTTACCGACAGTCCGGCAAAGCCCAGAACCGCTATCATCCAGGCGCCTCCGTTGGCTGCGGGATGCGTGCCGCCGATGTAGATCTCGCCGGCCCACTGCTTTCCTCCGCCTTTAAGCTCTATCGAAGTGGTATTGCAGAAATGTTTCCAGGCAAGCTCGGGGTGGCCTGTGCGGCAGGCCGTCAGCGCGTACATACATGCCGAAAGGCTTGATCCGTGCTCGGTACGGGGCTCGTAGAATTTCCAGTTGAGATCAACTTCCTCATCGGTAAAATCTTCGGGGAACAATGCCATAAGAGAGATCACATCCGCCTGCTTGATGATCCGGGTCGTACCGGCAACTCCGTGATCGCCACCCCAGTATTCACGCGGATTTACAAGTCTTGATCTGACAGTTTCGAGCGTACAGTCCTCAAGTTCAAAATAACCGTCAAACTGTTCCACGATACCGTCTTTTACTATTTGGGGACGGATCATGCCTGCCGCCTTTTTAAGAAGCTCCAGGTCGCTGTGATACTCAAGTCTGTCCAGAAGTTCCGCGAACATATCCTTTTTATCCTCAAATACCTGCTCAAGCCGCAGTGCATTTTCCATACAATAACGGATCATACGGTTCGTAAATGCATTGTTTGTCACACGTTCATGATATTCGTCGGGGCCTATAACGTCGGCAAAATCGATGAAATCCCCGTCCAGATGCGCACTTGCCCGGCTCAGATAGA
>JAILIQ010000211.1 GCA_024695205.1 Lachnospiraceae bacterium | reverse complement strand
GTTTGTGTTCTTCCTGTATCTGGGGGTACGTGATCTTGATGCTGCTGATAGCCGAACGCCGTTATCTTGAGTCGGCTCCGGATAGGTTTTTCTTCTTTTCCTTCCATAATTTCATATTGCGGGCATAGTCGTTAAATGCCTTTGTAAGTGCATTCTTAAATCCCGTATAATGCGTGCCGCCCTCGGGAGTCGTTATATTGTTGACAAAGCTGTAGCAGCTCTCGTTATAACCGTCATTATGCTGCATCGCGACTTCAACATATACGTTGCCCTTTTGGCCCTCGCAGTAGATTATCTCGGGATACAGGCTTACCTGGCTGCGGTTCAGATACTGCACATATTCCTTGATACCGCCTTCATAGTGGAATTCCTTGGTCTGTTCGATACCCTCGCGTCTGTCGTTTAGTATGATCTTAAGGCCCTTGGTCAGAAATGCCATCTCTCTAAGACGCTGCTTTAATGTTGAATAATCATACACTGTTTCTTCGAAAATAGACTTATCGGGAAGGAATGTTACCGTAGTTCCGCGTCTGTCAGAGGATCCGATGTCTTTCAAACGCTCTGTTGCCTTGCCTTTTTCATAACGCTGGAAATATTTCCTGCCTTCTTTTTCGACGATAACTTCAAGCCATTCCGAAAGAGCATTGACGACCGAAGCACCTACACCGTGCAGACCTCCGGAAACCTTGTATCCTCCGCCGCCGAATTTGCCGCCGGCATGCAGGATCGTAAATACGACCTCTACGGATGAAATACCCTTTTTCTTGTTGATATCCACCGGAATTCCGCGCCCGTCGTCTATTACAGTGATCGAATTATCGGGATTGATGGTAACGTCAATAGTCGTACAATAACCGGCAAGTGCCTCATCTACCGCATTATCGACGATCTCGTAAACAAGATGATGAAGACCTCTTGCCGATGTACTTCCGATGTACATACCGGGTCTTCTTCTTACAGCTTCAAGACCTTCGAGTATCTGTATCTGATCCGCACCGTACTCTCCGTTATTTGTTGTATTTTCCAGATTGTTATTATCTATATCCGACATTTTAACCTCCTGTTTTCAAACTTGAATTTCAAGAAGAAAACTTGATATTATTACTCCGTAACCTCACTTACGGTTCCGTTTTCAACCTTATAGATCTTGTCACATTTAAGCCTTTCCCTGATAAATTCCTCAAGTCCGGTACATGTGATGATCGTCTGTATCCCGCTTATACTGTTAAGAAGCTGGTTCTGTCTGTTTCTGTCAAGCTCCGACAATACATCGTCAAGCAGAAGTACCGGATCGTCCCTGACATTATTCCTGACAAGTTCTATCTCGGCAAGCTTCAGCGTAAGAGCTACAGTCCTTTGTTGTCCCTGTGAACCGTATGTTCTTGCATTGTCACCGTTTATTATGCATTCAATATCGTCCCTGTGCGGTCCGACATTACTCATTTTGCTCATTATGTCCCTGTCACGGCTTAAAAATATATCATTCTGAATCCTCTCGGCTGTTGTGTTGGGGACATATCTTATGACCAGCTCTTCTTCACCGTCCGTTAATGTTTTATGAATCGGAGCCGCAATTTTATTCAGATCTTCGATAAATTTTTTTCTTCTTTCAATAATAACCTTTCCGAAGCCGGATATCTGTTCATCCCAGATGTCCAGTGTGCTTTTCAGGCTGTTGTTTACAAATATCTGCTTCAACAGGTTATTACGCTGCAAAATGGCTCTGTTATAGGAAGAAAGGCTGAACATATACTCTCTGTCAAGCTGGCATAGTTCGGCATCGATAAAATTTCTGCGTTGTGCGGGACCTTCCTTTATGATTGAAAGGTCATCGGGTGAAAATGAAATAATATTCATCATCCCGTAAACTTCCGTTGACTTGGTCACCGGAATACCGTCTACGGCAATTCTTTTTGCCTTGTTTTTTGACAGATGGATATCGATCTTTCTGTCAAGAAGAGTCTTATTGAAATACATTTTCAGATGAGCCTCTTCCTCACCGAAACGGATCATATCCTTGTCATGGCTTCTTTTCTGGGAACGTGTAGTACAGCACAGATATATTGCTTCGAGAATATTGGTCTTTCCCTGAGCATTGTCCCCGAAAAAGATATTAACACCCTTTGAAAGCTCGATATCAAGATTCTTATAATTTCTGAAATCCATTAATTCCAGTTTGCTGATTATCATAATTATTTGATGATATACTGTTCTCCCTTGAACGTGATGATGTCACCTTTGTAGCATTTACGGCCTCTTCTGTTGTCAACTTCATCATTGACCTTCGCATTACCCGCTTCGATCTCAAATTTGGCTTCAACACCGGTTTCAACCGCCCCGGCAAGCTTTAGGGCCTGCCCGAGCTTTATAAATTCATCTCTGATAATGATGTCTTTCATTTTTAACCTCCATGCCAAGAGCATTAGCGATTGGCTTATGGTTTAAATATTATCCCTCGCTGTTTCCTATATTGACGGGCAGTATCAGGTAAATATAGCTTTCTTCCTTGTTCTTAATGAAGCAGGGTGCCTTTGAATTGATAAGATAGATATCAATATTCTCATCGTCGATATTCTTAAGCACATCCATGATAAATTTGGGATTAAAGCCGATCAGGATATCCTTGCCGTCCTTGCTTACGGATATACTGTCCATATATTTACCAATCTGGGTATTCATCTTAAGGCTCATCTTCTCGTCATCGATGGCAATAACGATCGGCTTCTTGTCGGTTTCCTTGATAAGAGGCATAGCTCTGTCAATACTGTTGAAGAGCTGCTGCTTGTTTATCACGATATGAGTCTCAAAATCATTTGAGATCATCTGATCGATCTTAAAATATTCGCCTTCGATGATCCTGGAAAGGATA
>JAILIQ010000168.1 GCA_024695205.1 Lachnospiraceae bacterium | reverse complement strand
TATAAGGAACAGATAGACAAGCGATTTTTTGATATGATATCCGACTGAATGATGCATATATTAATCCTCTTTCTTTCTGTTAAATAATCTGAATTCCACGATAGATGCCGCAAGAATGATAAGGAACATCGTATACGCGATACTTGAGGCGTAACCTGTCTGGGTGGTGCCTGTTGTAAATCCGAATTTGTATAGATACATCATTGCCGTCTGTACCCTGCCGTACGATGCCGTTGAAGGCGAGATCATAAGGTAAGGAAGATCAAACATCTGTACACCGCCGATCAGTGAAGTGATCGCAACATACATGAGGATCGGACGGATAAGAGGCAATGTAATTTTCGCAAATATGGTCCATCTTCCCGCTCCGTCTATTGACGCTGCTTCAAAGTAATCCTTGGAAATACCCTGAACACCGGCCATCAGCATCAGGAATGAATTTCCGAACCACACCCATGACTGGATGATCGCGATCACATATCCCGCGCTGTCGGACGAACCGAGCCAGTCCTTTCTCTGGAATGCCTTTCCGAAGACAGAATATACTGCGGAGATCATGTTGTTGAAATCTCCGTAAGGGAACATGAAAAACGTACTGAACAAAAATGCTATCGATGTAGCTGCTATAAGATTGGGAAGATAATAAATGATACGGAAACCGCGCAGGCCCTTCATCTTATACTTAACATCGCTGAAAATGACCATAAGCAGGAAAGCCAGACCCAGCTGCAGCACAATATTTACGACCCATATACGCATCGTGTTGCCGAGTGCTTTCCAGAAGAACTTGTCGGAAAAGACTCTTTTGTAGTTGGCGAGTCCAAGCCAGTGGGGTGTACCGGTAACCTTCAGGTCCGTAAAGCTTAAATAAAGGGTTCTTAATACCGGATACACGCTGAAAATCAGGAATACGATCACAAAGGGAGCAACAAACAAATAGCCCCATCGATTATATGCGGTAAGCTTTCCTTTTCTGATCTTTACTGCTCTTCTATATGCCATAAATGCTCTCCCTTTAAGATTTAAACAAATGGGAGGGGAGATTTTACTCCCCGCCCCCCGTTTTTAATTTATCTTTCTACTACGATCTCGCCTGCAAAGGTGGACTCAACTACATCATAGAACTCTTTGAGTGCGTCTTCCTTTGTAGCCTCACCGGTCTTGATCTTGGAGATTGCATTGCCCCAAGCGTTACCGATCTCTGTGTCGTACTTGGTAACCTTTGAATAATCAATACCCTCGGCAAGCTTTAACCACATTGCATAAACCTTCTGATTGCCGTATGTGGGATTGGTGTCATCCTTGTGCTTTTCAAGTGCTGATTTAAGAGAAACTGTGTCACCTTCAGATGTCTTGATCCACCAGTCAGCTGTCTCTTCGTTCAGAGTACAGAACTTGATGAATTCCCATGCAAGATCCTTTCTTGCTGAAAGCTCGGAGATACCGATGAAGGTTCCGCCGCCGAATCCGTATGCGGGTCCTGCGCAGATGCCCCACTTGCCTGCTGTCTCACCATAGTTGTCTCTCATGGTAAGAACGCCCCATGCGGGAAGACCGAATGCAAATACTTCTGCATATGTGTCTGTGTATTTTCCTACATTCTCTTTGAAATTCTCTGCATCCCAGATATTAAGATTGGTATTACCGTTCTCATCTGTTCCCCAGTCACCCCACTGAAGATCAGCGGTAAGAACAGGAACCTGGCCGCTCATTGCCTGATACCAGGGTGTTGACCACTGTGCAGCGTAAGCTGTAAGGTCTTCCTGATAAAGCTTAACTACCATGTCCATGTAGTCAAAACGAGCCTGGTCAACATTGAGCTTTCCGTCAACAACCCATGCCGAATCGCCTGAGAAGTAGTTAAGCTCCGAGTCCGAAGCAAAGATTCTGTAGCCTGCTTCCTTAAGCTTTCTTCCTGCATCAAGGATCTTGTCGTATGATGAGAAGATGTCAGCGATCTTATCTGAATCCGATGTTCCGAATACCTTCTCTGCAATGTCTCTTCTGTAGAAGAAGCCTGCAGGTGTGATCTGATAAGAGATGGCTCTTGTGGTGCCGTTTGAATCCTTACCTACTTCCCATACATAGTCAACGATCTGTCCTGCATAGTTGCTTGCTCCGAGAGCATCAAGATCTGCAAAGAAACCGTTGTCAAAGAACTCGGGAAGCATCTGGGGCTCGCCTACTACGATATCGGGCTCTTTCTCGCCGCCCATGATAGCTGTCTGAAGCTTGGTGGGATAATCAGCGGGTTCGATAACTACTACTTCTGTGGGAACACCGGTCTTTTCGGTGTATCTGTCTGCAAACTGCTCAAGGTCCTTTGCCAGAGTCCAGATAACGAGCTTCTCGCCCTTGCTGACTGCTTCGGCTACAACATCCTCAGATGCCTTTTCCTCAACCTTAGGTGCAGATGCGTTGCTGTCTGAACCGTTGCCTGAATTTCCGGCGTTCGATTCGTCCTTTGTACATGCTGCAAGTGAAAGTACCATTGCAACGGCAAGTAACAAAGAAATGATTTTCTTCATTTTTTTCATAAAATTAGCCCTCCTTATTGGCATTTCCTTAATGTGACTACATTGTATGCCGTAAGAAAGGCTAAAAAAAGTACTCATATTTTTTTAGGGTGTTATTTTTTTGTAGGTGACAAAAGGTGACAAAAAGAACCGTCCCTTTTGTCACGTCCCTTTTTTCACGTCAGTAAGGGCTGTCAAACTCCGCTTCCGCTTTCTTTACCGCATCTTCAAGAGTCATACCGGTAAAATTCTGGGCTCCGAGGAAACGTCCGGATTTTTTATCATCAACGAAGGCACCGATCACAATGCCGGGGATTGCACTCTCAGGCGCATTCGGAGCATGAGGGCCGCCAAGGTCGGTGCGGCACCATCCGGGATCGGTCAGATTTATCATCACATCGGTACCCTGAACCGTTTTTCCAAGATCTATCGTGATCTTATCAAGTGCAGCCTTGCTCGCTGAATAACCGGCCTGTTCGGGCTCCAGACGGATCCCGCTTGTTGTATTGAGAATACGTCCAAAGCCGCGTTCGATCATCTTGGGCATAAAATGATAGCATATCATCGCCGGAGCTATCGTATTGACATTAAAGCTAACCAGATAATCTTCAGCAGGAGTCTTAAAATACTCTGTCCGGTAAGCGATCTGCAGTCCCGCATTGTTTAATACTATATCTACATTTACACCCAGCCCGTCGATCTCCTTCAGCATCCTGTCAACCGCCGTAAGATCGTTAAGATCGGCTTCTACCGCATAAGCTTCAACTCCCGCTGCCTTAACCTCTTCCAAAACACGTTTTGTGTGTTCAAGGCTTCTGCTGTGCAAAATAAGGTTACACCCCTGCTTGGCCATGAAAAGTGCCGACAGATAACCGATACCTCTTGCCGCGCCTGTTATCAGCGCCCATCTTCCTTTTACATCTACCATATACTCTTCTCCTTTCGCTTTCGAATCATTTATTATAAATTATTTAATTTCGGATCATTCGCCCGGAATCATATTTTATAAATCATTTATGTGTGTTAATTTATGTATATTAATTTATCTGTGTTAATTTATCCGTGATAATCTATCTGTGATAATCTATCTGTGTTCACTTATTTTTGATCATCTATTCCGTAATCACTTATTCATTACCATCTATTGTATCTCATTTATTTGGCACCATTCGGGCTCCCTCGCAGCTCAAAAACAGCGCAGGCATTTATATATTCCTCCCCGAGAGAACCTATATTCCACGGCTGCGTAGTTTCAAGAGCATAGTATTTCTCACCGTTGATATCATAATAAGCTCCCGAAAAAAGTCCGCCTTTATCCTTCACCGCAACTGTGACATGCCCTTCCGGTTCCTTATTTTCACCCGCTTCGGGCTGATAATAAACCAGACGGCAGTCATACCCCAGCTCCCTTAACGCCGCAGCCATAAGGATTGCATGATCTTCACAATCTCCGCTGTTTCTATATAGTGTTTCTATCGGGTACTGGGCGTAATCCTCAATGTTCTGTGAATCTGTATCATAAACATAAGGGATATTGTGAACAAAATTGACGATCACAGAGAGCCTGTACCATTCAGAAGATCCGGAATCCGTATATTTATCAAGAAGTTTGTTTACGAGACTACGTACCGCCTCCTGATTTTTTTCTCCCGAAAAATACTTCACATAGAGATCCTTCTCCCGCGGAAGCGATGAATAATACTCATAATCATCAGTATTGATATCAAGGCTCAGATCCGCAAACGGATGAAGGAACAGCTTTTTCATGGAATAATCCACGGTCCGTACATTATTTTCATCTCTTCCATAAGGATTTTCCTTTACCCGTTCATCATAGTATCTTAAAGAACTGTTTTCATCCGAGATCCCGGCCACAACCTGCAGGCCGGCAGGATCAATATTTGCATAACCAATCTCACTTATGTGATCGAAAACGTCAATGACTCCGTACCTTTCATTTTCATACGAGATATAACTGCATTCAGCTTCTTCGGCAAGAGCAATTCCGGTGTACATAACGGAATTATCGGCATCATACAGCAAAACAGCCTTGTAACCGAGCAGTTTAAGTATTGTCGCCAACATGACGGATTTGTCCGCGGATGTTCCTTCTCCGTCATAAATAGTTTGAAGCACATACTTTGGAATATCGGTCCCGATCTCAAATTTCCGGGATGTTGAACCGATATAGCGCGTGAAATTCACTGCCTGTCTCACTTTTTCGGAGTCGGTTGTACATGTAGAAAATATCCGATGTGCAAATTCCCTTATAGTGCTCATATCGGAAATCACATATTCCTGATAATCTGAACCATCAGAACCTATACTTCTTTCCTCGCATGCCTTGTATCGGTAATGAAAAATTTTGAAGGTAAGGATCGTTTCTTCGGTAGCTTTGTTGTAAAAAATAACTGAGCGCTCCATCGTACTGTCTTCCGACCGCAACCCTATATGATCCCCCGCAAGTACATATTTTAGAGCAGTGTCCTTGTATTTGGGCCTAGGCCCGCCCTCAGTCCTGCTTGAATAAAATACAAATCCGGTCCACAGCAAAAATATGACTGCCAGGCCGGCAATTATCCGCAAAACGATTTTTTTACGTTTGGAGTTCATGTGCTTAATAAATCTCCCCGCTCTGTCCAAGAGATACAGCCAAACCGTACGCCGGTCCGGTATACTCTTATCTTGCCCCATATTGATGATATTTCAAGAATAATGTTATATCATAACAGCATTATATTCAATAAAATTCTGAAAAAGCTTGGTTCCGGTACTTTGAGCAAACTGTAACAACACTGAAGAAATAAAGCTAAAACAGCTAAAATGCCGATCTTGCAGTTGATTTTTTAACCCCGGCATGTTATCATACTCACAGCAGTGAGGCGTTTCAATCACACACGCTCCTTCCCGGAGCAGTGTTCTATTCATTTTTCAGCCGAAAGGACACTTTTGTCCTGAATCAACACGGCAAATTCAATCATGTTCCGCTGCTGTTTCCCAATCAGTATGCAGGAATATGAATGCTTACTCACAATGACGACAGTTCACCAGGAATGTTTCTCTTATCGTTGCCGTCAGCAATTCATAAGAATAGCGCAGATTCCCGCTCGCGGAGTGGTAGATCCAGATCTGTTCATTGATCCCTTCCCGGCAGATACCGGCGCCACCCCGCTTACACTTTCTCTGCAAGCCGCTCTTTTAACATTTCATACCGCTGCTTCTTTTCTTCCTTTGCAAAATGTTTTTCCCGCAGCTGCTCCGGGCAGTTTTCATAGTTCAGCTTTTTATCGCCGAACTGTTCACTGGTCAGATCGAATACACACCCGTCCACATCATTGAAGCAATGAAAATTTCCATCGGAAAGAGGCACACCGCGGACGATACCTCCGTAAATATCCTGCATCAGGAATGCTGTTATCGAGCACTGTCCCCACGTCTTGTTATCGGGGCTCCATTCATCTCTCATTCTCGGAGCACACGTATCGGCGCACCATATACCTGAGAGCAGATCATAATAATCTCTTGGAGTAAGTCCTTTAGAATCCTTTATATCAGCCGTTTTCCAGCCGTAAAACCTGTAATCCATGCCATTTACCGCCTTTACATTCTTGCATCCCGTAACGGATGTTCCCAGATAACTTTTCCACCGGCCTCGGATGCGATTTCATCCACAATAGCCCTGAAGTTGTCAAGAAATGCCTGTTCCTTCTTTCTGGACCTTCTGCCCTTTCCTTCATAGATCACCCTGTCAAAATAAGCATCATATGAGACCGCAAAATCCTCTTCATCCTTATGAGGAAAGAAAGATACTGCCACCGTATACCGGATCTGTCACGCTTCCGAATCCGAAATGAGCATCACAAGCGCACCTTTGCGCTCTACACCGTTAAATTTGCCATTTGCTGCAAAATACTGTTCATAAACATTGATCTTTGCCATATTATAACCTCCATGCCGAAAGTTCAGCATACTCTCAAAAGTATACCTCCCCGCCGGACTGCCCGAAAACCTTTCCAACAATTACGGTAATGTCTGGTCCTGTACGTAAGTTCAATAAAGCCCGGGCAGATCCTCTTTTGTCACTGCATATGGACTTTCATAGACCTTTTTTAGATAGTCATACCCGTTAAAGTTCTCCGTCAGACAAAAATCCTTGGACCATGTCATAAATGAAGCCCAGCCGACCTGCTCCCTGTGAAGCTCATCGACATCGGGCAGTACACCGATCTCACCTATCAGAACGATCTTGCGCTGCCCCGGTATCTTCTCCATTTCAAGAAATTCCTGCTTGCGCGCCGTATGTTCATGCGCGGGCGGATACATATCTCTCGAAATAATGTCAACGACATCATCGCCCGGATAGAACTCAGCCTTAGCGGCATTCCATACCCAGATCAGATTGTTAAGATGATGAGTCTGCGTATATCTCTCATACATTATCCGCCACAGCTTTTTAGCTGTATCCGCTCCCTTCGCTCCCCACCAGAACCAGTTCCCGTCCATTTCATGAAAAGGTCTCCAGAGGATCGGGATTTTCTGCTCCGCAAATTGTTTCAAAAGCTTGGCAATATGATCCATATCACTTATAAGGGCATTATATTCAGGTGTTCCGGGAATAACCGCCTTTTCCGCATCAAAGTCTGTATTATCCGCATAGAAAGCCTTCGACCTTCCGCCGATCGGTGAAAACCAGTGCCAGGTAAAAGTAATGAGCCCTTTCTTCTCCGCCCATTCGAATGCGCGTTTCAGCGTTCCCCTGTTTTCACGGACTTCAGTCATGCATACTTCATCCGTATCCTGTTCATTTATATTCGGTGAATACGACAGCAGCTCAAATCCCAACAAAGCCGGCTCCCTGCCGGTCACTTCCCTGATCTTTACAAGCTCTTCCATTGCCATGGTCTGGGTATGCTGCCCGGTCACGATCCTGTCACCGGAAATATCCGCAAGATAGGACATTACAACTGCAACACACGGCAATGCTTCCGGATTGGACGGAATTCTGTATATTTCGGTCATAATCGCTCTCACTTTCCTAAACTGAAATTTCATACATTCCGATGATATTTTACTTCAAAATGCGAAAAATGCCAATCCCACTACCTGATCTTTTTTACCATTGAATACTCGTTAAGCAGCGTCCCGTCCTTAAGCCTGATCGCATCGGGTTTTACACCGGTGATCCTGAACCCCATCTTCTCATAAAGAGCCCGGGCACGTGAGTTCCCCTCAATAAATTCAAGCTCCATCTGGATGATGTCGGGATTAGACCTGGCGATCCTTATCATCTCCTCAAACATCGCGGTTCCGATCCCCTGATTCCAGTACTCCTTTAAAAGCGCAATCCCGATCTTCGCTCTGTGTTTTGTTTTAAGTCCCGTACTCCATGTGATCTGGCAGTTACCGGCCACTTTTCCGTCAACTATGCACGCAAGCATGGTCTCATTTTCAGAATCGTTCATTCTGTCAAACAAAGCCTTCTCGCCCTCCGGCGTATACTTGCTGCACTCCTCGGGATAACGCAGGATGAAATCAGTCTCTCCCGCGGAAATATACAGATAATCGAGCATTCCCTGTATGTCCTCATCGCCGGGATTGCGTAAAATTGCGGTTCTGCCTTCCTTTAATTTAAACTCTATGTCTTTAATTCTCATATTTCTTTGCCTCCTTTTTATCTTTAATGCACCTTACATCTATATCGGATTATCAGCCTGATCTGAACTTTCCTGCCTTCACATGTTCTTTTGCTGCCATTTTGCCTTACATTTTTCTGCACAGATATATCAGATGATTGGTGTATCCGAGTAGCTCCCTCTTTTCCGCACATGCCAGATACCATTTCTTAAATGCTTCAAAATCCTCATCGGTAAATGAAAAATCTTCATTCTCCTGAATAGGTTCAAGAATGCCGTCGGTTCCTGCGGTTGTGATCCATTCGGTCTTCTTATCCTTAAACAGATCTTCGAATTCAACCACATCATATCCGGTGAAAAGCTGCTCCTTAAAATGTTTTGTCTTATAATCCTTCGTAAAATTCTCTTCCTCACCGGCCGCCCAGTTCCCCGACAGATAATTTGCATACATTATCGCATAAACAGATATAAATGCAAAGATCATCACCCCACCGGGCTTTGTCACTCGGACAGCTTCATCTATCGCCCTGTTAACATCCCCGGTCTCATAGAGATGATACATTGGCCCGAATACAAGTGTAACATCAAAAGTATTGTCTGCGAAGCGTTCCAGATGTATTGCATCTCCCTGAAATGACCTGATGTTGTCAATTCCCTCACTGTTCCTGCGCAACACGGCAAGATTGCCCTCGGTCAGTTCTACCGCGGTCACATCCATGCCTTCTTTTGCAAGCGCAACAGAATATCTTCCTGTCCCCGCACCGATCTCAAGTATCTTCGAATCCCTACCGGCATACCGATGTATGTATTCCATCGTCGTAAAATACTCCAGCTGCCCTCTTCTGCTGCGTTCCAGCCGCGTATCCTCGTCATACTTCCCGTAGAATTCGCTGACTATCTCCTCTCTTGTGCTCATATCTCTCCCCTCCTTTTTACTGACATCTAAAGTGCAAAAAGCCCGATGATATAAAAAGACCTTATCAAGCGTTTGCCCGATAAGGTCTTAGTGTCCATGTTATGTATGAAGCTCTATAGTAACGAATGCACTGTAGACGATGACCTTATCTCGCACGACGAATCAAGTCCCTGAATGGAATTCACGGACAGTCCGGGGACAAGATTTTCGTTAATGCGAGCGATTATCATAAATAGGCTTCCTCCGTTCTTAAAATTATTAGACAATAATATACTCTATCAGAAGTTGTCTGTCAACTGTTTTTTTTTATCAAATTTGTTAAAGGTGTCAAAACCTGCAAAGCAGGTTTCCAAATACGAGATATTGATATCAAGCTTACTCGAAATAACAATATCTTGTATATGGAAATAGTATTCTTATCACCACACCCTGATCGGCTTAGAATCGGTCAATCCAACGCATATTTTCATAATGTTTACCCAGCTGATACAGTGATCGAGTACAATCGAATCCGATGATACCACATTTTCCTTATCCCATAATGCCTTATCGACTTCCTTAAGAAGTGTTATATCAGGACTGATGCCACATTTTTCGGCAGTTTCAGCGATCAGGACCTTTAATTTGCCCGAATTTGAGATCGGCTCATCAAGTAGGAAACGCAGGGTTCCTGCTTTCATTTTTGACAGAACGTCAAACAGCATCCTTACTGCTGCCTCGGTCTCGGGAATGATCCTGTAAGTCCCATGAAGTCCTGCCAGATCCCTGATGTTTCCGTCCATGCCTTCAAACACTGGCGAACCGCTCAGCATCACTTCAAGCGTGATGATCGTATTAAAACCATCTATCCATAACCCGCATCCGGAAATATCATCCCGCTCCTTAGCCTTCCTCCGCTTTAACTGCTCATCAGTCGCAATACTGCGCATGATCGCATATCGCTGCCGCTCCGTTAGCATAAACCGGTTTCCTACAAAGGTTGTGGCCTTCATAAGGTCATAGCCCTCGTTGATCAGATACCGGATATGTCTGGAAGCAATCTGCATCTCACTCACTGCCGAAGGAATAAAGCTCGTTTCATCCTCAGGTAAAAAGCCCCTTTTATCGCGCATGATCAAATCCTCACGTATAAATGAATCCATCTCATCTCATTATATCACAATTAAGTGACAATAGGGACGGTACTTTTTGTCACATGACTTAAAAAGGCTTTTTGACAAGATTTATTGTCATATTTCTATATAAAAAATGACACCCTTTTCGATGTCATTTTTGAGTTTACGCTTTATTTAGAAGTATTTCTATTTTTTATATTCTCATAATTCTAATTTGTAAAGTTCGATGTTACAGGTATCCCAAACAAATATAACGCATATTCATATCTTCCTGTAATCGGATGCCGGTAAATATCATACGAATACCCCGCTCCCGTATAATGGCTTTCGTCAGAAAACGTGAACGCAAATAAAGGATTTTTTTCCATGCCGGCTACTCTTATGAAATCCGTGATAAAAAGAGAGAACCATATGATCAAAACGATCGCGACAGCCATGATCAGACGTTTTTTTCTCAAATTTGTTCCTCCTGTAATAATCCGCTTCGGGCACATATCCAAAACTGCTGCCAGGTCATTCGAGTATTCTGTCAATATAATCCAGAATGCAGGCCTTCTTCTCATCTGTGCTCAAATTTTCAAACCCGGCAGAATGAACGGTCGCCGAAATACCGTAGAGGAGCTGCCCCGCAAGTATGTCGGAAGGCGTGTCGTTCTTCACATCCCATTTTTCGATCATCGAAGAGATGACCGGTCGGAGCGCCTGAAGAGTTCCGTCATGCAGGGCAAGCTGTATGGTCCAGTGAATATTGCCCTTTAGTTGTCCGAATTCTCCCATCGATCTTTCATACA
>JAILIQ010000148.1 GCA_024695205.1 Lachnospiraceae bacterium | reverse complement strand
AGCGCCTTCCTTCTGAGCCTGCTTAACCTTGGAATTCATGAATACCGTACATCTTGAGCCCAGATCGATGGGATTCTCGGCAAACAGGGCAACCTTCGCGAAATCGGCAACTTCAAGATTAAGAGATTTTGCAAATGTCTCAATGAATGAACCGCAGCCCGATGAGCAGGCTTCGTTAAGCTGAACGGAATTGACGGCATGATCCTTGATACGGATACATTTCATGTCCTGACCGCCGATATCGAGAATACAGTCCACCTTATCATCGAAGAAGGCTGCAGCGGTATAATGCGCAACGGTCTCGACCTCACCTTCATCGAGGTTTAAGGCCGCTTTAAGAAGAGCCTCACCGTAACCGGTCGAGCAGGAACGAACTATCCTGACACCCTCGGGCTTTTTATCATAAATATCCTTGATCGCCCTGATCGCAGTTTTTAAGGGTGAACCGTTGTTATTTGAGTAAAATGAATATAACAGCTCGCCGTCTTCACCGACAAGTGCGACTTTAGTGGTTGTCGAACCGGCATCGATGCCGAGGTATGCATTTCCGCGATAAGCTGATAATTCGGCTTTTTTAACCGTATGCCGGGAATGGCGTACACGGAAATCATTGTATTCGTTACCGTCTTTAAACAGCGGACGAAGACGGTTGACTTCAAACTGGATATCTATATGCTTGTTTAAACGCGAAGCAAGCTCATCGATGCTGAGCCTGTAAATATCCTTCTCGGGCTTGGGGATGCCTCCGGGAAGAAGCACAGAATTCATTGCCGAGCCCATAGCCGCAAAAAGATGCGAGTTTTCAGGAGCGATCACACAATCGTCGGAAAGATTGAGCGTTCTTATAAAAGCGGCTTTAAGTTCCGAAAGGAAATGCAGAGGACCTCCAAGGAATGCTACCTTGCCGCGGATAGGCTTACCGCAGGCAAGACCGGAGATAGTCTGATTTACGACGGCCTGGAAAATGGATGCGGATAAGTCCTCTTTGGTAGCGCCTTCATTGATGAGCGGCTGTATGTCGGATTTGGCAAATACACCGCATCTTGCGGCAATAGGGTATATCGCCTTGTAGTTCTTTGCATATTCGTTAAGGCCTGCAGCATCTGTCTTTAAAAGCGTTGCCATCTGATCGATGAAGGATCCCGTTCCTCCGGCACAGATACCGTTCATACGCTGTTCGATAGTCTGTCCGAAATATATGATCTTGGCATCCTCGCCTCCGAGCTCGATCGCCACATCGGGATGCTTGTCAAGCGCTTCAAGAGCGGTAGAAACAGCGATAACCTCCTGAATGAAGGGGATCTCGAGAACATTGGCAAGCGCAAGGCCGCCCGATCCGGTTATAACGGGAGAAACTTCTTCGTTCGGGATCTTCTGTGTAAGTTCATTTACCAGATCGAAGAGGGTTTCCTGAATATTCGCAAAATGTCTTTTGTAATTTGATGCGATCAGTCTGTTGTCTTTGTCAAGAAGTGCAACCTTGACGGTCGTAGAGCCGATATCGATTCCTAATTTGTACATTAAAACCTCCGGTATTGCTTATTCATATTTAACCTCATGTCGAGAGTCGGATCTGCAATGCTGATCCTGAGCGAGCGACTAACGGTTGTATCAAAAGTAATGTTTTTTGTATCTGCATATTGTGGTTTAAAAAACCACACCGAAATATTATAATACTTATTGCCGATTAAAACAAATAAAATTTTAATGTATTTGACTTAAGAATTCGTGATGGATTTTTAGGCTTTGTAGTGCTATAATTTCAGCTGTCCGGATAAATTAAGCGCAATTGCTTTTATAGGCTGGATTTATAATTATACATATTACTGAAATGTTTTTCGTTTTTTGGAACGGAGGAAAATAATCGACAGGAGGTCATAAATGATCGTAAAAGGTACCTATTTTCAAAATGATGCCGAAAAGCCGCTGGTCTACGGTGATGTTGAGATACATAATATAAAAAGACAGAGATTAAGAGGAGAAGAGCTTAAGGAAGGAATACTGTGCGAACCCGTAATGGTAGGATTCTGCGGAACCGACAACGAACTCATGCATATGGGCAGCGAAGGAAGGTTATCGGCCAAATTTCCTCCCGGTCAGAACAGACTGATCAACGGACATGAGGGCATAGTATGGGTACCCGAACAGAACCGTTTTGCGATAGTACTTATCAGAGGCGGTGACAGCTATGATCCGACAAGATATGCCGAAGACGAGACTTATTTTGAGTACGGCTGCGATCAGGCGGACGGATTATTTGCCGACAGGCAATATTTCCACCCCGATATGCTGCTAAAGATTCCCGACGGATATGTAAAAGACGGAAAGCTTGACCTTGAATTTGCCAAGAAAATGGTATTTCCCGATCCTTTCGCATGCATGCTCTTCCAGCTTGAACGTATGGAAGATCTCGGAAGCGCTCATAATTTCAGGGTCGCAATGCGTAAATATTCATGCGATGAAGCCACTGCCCGCGAGAAAGCCAAAGATGAGATATTTGACAGTACTGTTATCTTCGGACTCGGCACGACCGGTATGTTCATAGGAGACCTCATCTGCAGGAACCATAAGAACGCGAAAGTCCTGTTTGTGGCAAGAAGCCCCGAAGACTCTCAGAAAGTAAGCTTTGCATTAAAACAGACCGAAGGACGTGCGGAATACCTTCGCAATACTTACGATTCGGAAGAAGAACTTGCCAAAGCCATTATAGAGAAACTCGGAAGACGCGCAAGTACCTTTATCGGAGTCAGCGGAAGCAACATAGAGCACAGGATTGCCTTTGAACACAGGGTCCTCGGCTGTAACGGCCTGTATAACAGCTTTTCATTGGGACCTGTGATCTCTTTCGATACAATGCCGTTCGGCTTTGAAAATCATCTGATCATCG
>JAILIQ010000121.1 GCA_024695205.1 Lachnospiraceae bacterium | reverse complement strand
TACTATAAACAGGTTTCGGAAGGCTATGATGACAGGGAGCGTTTCTTCATCATGCAGAAGGTAGGAATGGGTAGCGACGAGGTAAAATCCACCATCCGCGGGCAGGTGCTTGCTGTTTTCTTCATGCCTCTGCTGGTGGCGGCTCTCCACATGACTATGGCATTTCCGCTTATCACAAGGCTGATGAGGATCCTGTTCACTTCGAATCTGTTACTGTTTATCGGATGCACGCTTGCCGCATTTGCGATATTCTGCGGAATATATATAATTATTTACATGTTGACCGCAAGGATGTATTATCATATTGTACGGCTTGACATATAAATACGGTCCGTCTGCCGGTATTACGGGCGGCGGATCACCGTTACCGGCCATGCCGGCTGCTTATCGACTTATCGGAAAAGGAAGCTGAGCGAACATGTATCGGTTTTTTATGGTTGAGGATGATCCTGCGATAGCGGGAATAATGAAACAGCAGATCGAAAGCTGGGGGCATGAGGTTGTCGCAGCTGAGAATTTTGCGGATATCATGCCTGAATTTGCGGCATGCGATCCCCAGATAGTGCTGATGGATATCATGCTGCCTTTTTACAACGGATACCACTGGTGCAGCAGGATACGTGAGATCTCGGATATTCCCGTGGTTTTCATCTCATCTGCCTCGGATAATATGAATATCGTGATGGCCATGAACATGGGCGGAGATGATTTTATCTCTAAGCCTTTCGATCCGGCGGTCATGATGGCCAAGCTTGAGGCGATCCTGCGGCGGTCCTACGGAATGTGCGGAAAAGCGGTCATTATGGAGCATAACGGCGTGATGCTGAATTTGTCCGACGCTGCGGTATCGATAAAGGATAAGCGGGTGGAACTGACGAAGAACGAGATGAAGATATTGCAGACGCTCGTGGAAAACAAAGGGAAGATCGTAAGCCGCGACACACTGATGACGAAGCTCTGGCAGAGCGACAGCTACGTGGAGGAGAATACGCTTACCGTCAATGTGAATCGTCTGAGAAAAAAGCTTGAGGAAGCCGGAGCGGCAGGTTACATCAAAACTAAGGTCGGAAGCGGGTATATGGTTTGATATGCGGATACTCAAAAACTTTCTGAAAGAAGAATCAAAGAATATAGTGCTGTGCATCGCCGGTTATGCGTTGTGCGCGGTAGTTCTGGTACTGTATGATGCGCTGACAGAAGCACTCCTTTACGGGGGAGTGCTTTATCTGCTTATGATAACACTTGTATTTACAGTCAGATATATCAGATATGCGCGTCATGCGCTTAGAAGAAGGGAATATCTCGAAGGGCTCGAATGCGGTCAGAATACGGGGTTCGAACCCGATTCGGACGGTGAGGCACAGATGTGCGACAGGATCGAAGAGCTCTACAGAAAGATTTACGCGCTGATCACCGATACGGAGAACATAAGACGTGATCACAACGATTATTATACCGTCTGGGTACATCAGATCAAAACACCGATCGCGGCAATGAAGATGATGCTCGCAAGGGATGATACAAAGGAAAACCGCGAGCTTGCCTCGGAGCTGTTCAGGATCGAGCAGTATGTTGACATGGCGCTGGGCTACATCAGGATAGGCTGCGATACCAACGATCTGGTGATCGCCGAATACTCTGTGGACGAAATGGTCAGGCAGGCTGTCAGAAAATTTGCCCCTCTTTTTGTGGAGCGGCGGCTGAAGCTTGATTATGAGCCTGCGGATATCAGGATAAGCACCGATGAGAAATGGTTTGTATTTGTGATCGAACAGATACTCTCCAATGCGATCAAGTACACAAAACAGGGAGGGATCTCTATAGGATTCGACAACGGGCAGCTTGTCATTTCCGATACGGGAATGGGCATCGCGCCCGGCGACCTTCCGAGGATATTTGAAAAAGGTTATACCGGCTTTAACGGAAGAGCGGACAAGAAGGCGACAGGACTGGGACTTTATCTGTGCAGGCGGGTATGTGACATGCTTTCATTGACGATAAGGGCCGAATCCGAGGAAGGAAAGGGCAGCAGGTTTTTTATCGATCTTTCCCAAAGAAAATTAAAACAGGATTAAACTGATTTGATGTATTTGCACCGGATCACGCCTGTGAGGCGGGGTGGAAAGGTTTTCGGACAGTCCGGCGGGGGAATTGGGTATTTCTGCCAAAAAGGGGTCTGAAAAATAGGTCATTTCGTATAGTGTAATTCTCCGAAACCTATAATATAATAATAGTTGAGGGAAAATGAACAATTGTTCGAAAAAGTCGTTCACAAACACACTGACGTGTATTATCATCAGTTTCAGAACATTAGTTCGAATACAAGGAGAATCGATTATGGCCAAAGAAAAAGAAGATAAGATCAAAGCAGCGGAAGATAACAAATTAAAGGCTCTCGAATCTGCCCTTGCGCAGATAGAGAAGGAATACGGCAAGGGTTCGGTCATGAAGCTCGGCGATACGAGTGCCCACATGAACATCGAGACCGTGCCCACCGGCTCTTTAAGCCTTGATATAGCTTTAGGACTCGGCGGTGTGCCCAAGGGACGTATCATCGAGGTATACGGACCGGAATCAAGCGGTAAGACTACCGTGGCGCTCCATATGGTCGCAGAGGTTCAGAAGCGTGGCGGAATTGCCGGATTTATCGATGCGGAGCATGCGCTCGATCCGGTTTATGCGAAGAATATTGGTGTAGACATTGACAATCTTTATATCTCCCAGCCCGATAACGGCGAGCAGGCGCTTGAGATCACCGAGACCATGGTGCGTTCGGGCGCGGTTGATATCATCATTGTCGACTCGGTAGCGGCACTTGTTCCGAAGGCCGAGATCGAGGGCGACATGGGAGATTCCCACGTGGGTCTTCAGGCACGTCTTATGTCACAGGCACTCCGTAAGCTGACTGCCGTTGTAAGCAAGACCAACTGTATAGTTGTCTTTATCAACCAGCTCCGTGAGAAGGTCGGCGTTATGTTCGGCAACCCCGAGACAACGACTGGCGGCCGTGCACTCAAGTTCTATTCGTCTGTCCGTCTGGATGTGCGCAAGATCGATGTGATCAAGAACGCGGGCGAGATCGTCGGCAACAGGACCAGGATCAAGGTAGTCAAGAACAAGATAGCTCCGCCTTTTAAGGAAGCTGAATTCGATATCATGTACGGCAAGGGTATCTCACGTGAAGGAGATATACTTGATCTTGCCGCGAACGAGAATATCATCATCAAGTCAGGCGCATGGTTTGCATACAACGGAGACAAGATCGGTCAGGGCCGTGAGAACGCGAAGGCCTGGCTTACGGAACATCCCGATATTATGGAGCAGATCGAGGCACAGGTTCGCGAAAAGAGATGTATTCATCCGGAGGAGGCAGCCAATATGCCGGTTTCCGTCGATGAAGACGATGATGATGACATATCGTGATCTTTAACAATAAGGCTTAACCAGGGGCTGTCGTACGATTGAAGAACCTTCCGGGTTCGGATAGTGCGGCAGCCCTTGCCGGATCAATGCTTCGATCATGAAAGGAAACTGCATATATGTATATATCAGGGATTGAAAGATTACCGCGCAAGAAGAACAGGATATATATTGACGGTGAATATGCTTTTATGCTCTATGACAGCGATCTGAAACAGTATCATATTGAAGCTGACGGCCTTGATGTTGAAGACGGATCTGAAAACGGTATTCGGATCTCCGATGAACTGTATACAAGGATATTGAAGGAAACCGTTATCCGCCGTGCTCATCAGAAGGCCCTTGCCATACTCGAGAGGATGGACCGGAGTGAAGCCGAACTGCGGCAGAAGCTTAAAACCGATATGTATTCCGAAGAAGTTGCGGATGAAACGATAGCATGGCTTAAGCAACTTCACTATCTTGACGATTCACGCTATGCACAAAGCTATATCAGAAACCGTATAGATAATTCAAGCCGACAGGAGCTTTTAAGCAGGCTGCGGGCAAAGGGCGTCGATAAAGAAACAGCGGATGAAGCCTATATGATCTGCCGTGATGAACTGAATGCACAAAAGACCGGTAAAGGCTTGGATCCGGATGCTCAGGGCGGTGACTGCGAACAGCCCGATCCGGAGCAGCAGGCTGCTTTCAGACTGCTTGCCAAGAAGCTCGGGACAGATAGAAATATCACCCTCAAGGAACAGAGGAGCGCTATCGGATATATGCTTCGAAAAGGCTTCAGACGCAATGAGATCGTTCAGGCATTTGAAGCGCTCGGACTGAAGATCGATTACGAAGAATGAGGTCATGGACAAAGGAACGCCTGGTAATTCTATGCTAAGATCACCGGATGAATATTCCACAAACGGTATGCGAAAAGCATACCGTTTTTTGTTAAATTCAACGAACGGGGTTTTGGTTGACAAGGGTGTTGATTACAGGTAAAATGAAACTATCAATTTTCTTTTATAGCAAAGCATAAAGACTTTTGCTATATTTTTTATTTTTCGGTATTTTCAAAATCATACAGGAGGATGTGTCATGGCCACAATAATCAATGAACCTTCGCATACCTTTAACGAATACCTGCTCATTCCGGGGTATTCTTCAAGCGAATGTATTCCCGCAAATGTCAGTTTAAGAACTCCTCTGGTTAAGCACAGACTCGGTGAAGAGCCTGCTATTTCCATGAATATTCCGATGGTTTCTGCCATCATGCAATCCGTCTCCGGAGATCGTCTTGCCATTGCGCTGGCTACCGAAGGCGGTATTTCTTTTATTTACGGATCCCAGAGCATTGAGGATGAGGCTGCCATGATCAGCCGTGTTAAGACCTATAAGGCCGGTTTCGTAAAAAGCGATTCCAATGTAGGTCCCGATGCTGTACTTGCCGATATCCTGCAGCTGAAAGCCCAGACAGGGCATTCGACGGTTGCCGTTACCGAGGACGGAACAAGAGACGGCAAGCTGATCGGTATCGTAACAAGCAAGGACTATCGCGTAAGCCGTATGGATCCCTCAACCAAAGTAAAAGAATTCATGACTCCTTTCGAAAAGCTTGTATGGGCGAAGGAAGGAACTTCACTCAAGGAAGCGAACGATATCCTTTGGGATCACAAGCTCAACGCTCTGCCTATTATCGATGATGAAGGCAAGCTGTGCTATTTTGTCTTCCGCAAGGATTACGATATGCACAAGCAGAACCCTAATGAACTTCTTGACAGCAAGAAAAGATATATAGTCGGTGCAGGTATCAATACACGTGATTATGCGGAGCGTGTTCCCGCGCTTGTTGAAGCCGGAGCCGATGTTCTGTGTATTGATTCGTCCGAAGGCTTCTCGGAATGGCAGAAGCTTACTCTTCAGTGGATCCGTGAGAAATACGGAGATACCGTGAAGGTCGGCGCCGGCAACGTTGTAGACGGTGCAGGTTTCAGATTCCTTGCCGAAAGCGGTGCGGACTTTGTCAAGGTC
>JAILIQ010000086.1 GCA_024695205.1 Lachnospiraceae bacterium | reverse complement strand
TACCGATCGATCTGAATCATTCGACGGATGTTACGGTGGAAGGCATTGCCATCGTTAATTCAAACTGCTGGAATTTCAATTCGTTTGCATCAAAACGCGTGAACGTAAATAATGTAAAGATCATTTCCGGCAGGCAAAACGGCGACGGATTCACCTTCCAGTCATGTACGGACCATCTCGTTACCGACTGTTTCGCAAGGACCTGGGATGACAGCCTTGTGGTAAAGAACTATTCGGGATTCTCAAAGGGAATTACCTTCAGGGGAGTTCAGATATGGACGGATCTGGCGCAGTCCATGGAAATAGGCTATGAGACGGACAAGGGCCTGACGCTCGATCCGGAAATAAGCGATGTTACATTTGAAGACATCACCGTGCTCTACAATTTCCACAAGCCCGTGATCAGCATCCATAACAGTGATGATGCCTTTGTTCACCATATCGTTTACAGAAATATCGTTGTGGAAAATGCATTCATGAAGGGCGATAACGGTAATAATAAGGAACTGATCGAGATGTCGCTCGCAAAATCGGGCTGGTCGACCGTAAAAGACGAATACGGAAGGGTTGACGATGTCCTGATCGACGGTCTTGAAGTCATAAATACCGTTGAAGGCAAGGTACCTGCTTCAAGATTTGCGGGGCAGAGCAAGGAGTGCGGCATCACCAATGTCACTTTGAGAAATATCAGCATCCTTGGCGAAAAGATCACTGACCTTAAGGCAATGAAGGCCTCTGTCAATGAATTCTGCGACGGGATAACCGTAGAATAGGTATTAAGATAAAAAAGTGCCTTATTGGCACGGAACGGAGAATTATATGAACCGGAAAATAAATATTGCCCTGATAGTAGTGATCGTACTTTCGCTGACAGCGGGAATAGCAGCCTTTTTCCTGAAACCTGCTGCTTGGGCGGATGCAGGCGTTACGACGGTTACCGCGCCCGAACAGGTAAAAGCACAGCGTCCTCCCTGCTTCCCCGATCCGGAGGCAAACTACATAAAACTGCCTGAAACGGAGAATCTCGCCTTAGGAAAAAAGATATCGTCGGGTGAATATACCGATGTTTATGCGGAGAGCAATGTCAATGACGGAAAGACCGACACTTACTGGGAAAGCAAAGGATTTCCCGCAGAAATGACCATAGACCTCGGTGGTGAGCATGAGATATCGACCGTGGGCGTAAGACTGAATCCTTCGGCGGTATGGGAAGCGCGTACCCAGGAGATAGCTGTTCAGGTAAGCACCGACGGCGAGCAGTTCAGCGAGATCGTTGCCGCAACCCGTTACAACTTCGACCCGAACACCGGCAACCGTATCAGGATAGACTTTGATAAGACCGGGGCACGCTTTGTAAGGGCTGTATTTACGATGAATTCCTCGGCGCGTACCGGAGGTGCGCAGGCAGCCGAAATCGAAGTATACGAATAAACCCGGGCTGTCCGGGTATACACGGCATACACCCCTGAACAGCTTCAGGAAAGACTTCTCAAGCATAGGGCTGTCCGGGCATACCATACATTACATAAAATATACCCCTGCACTCAGGGAAACGGTTTCACAAACAATCTGCACAAGTGGTAGAAATTCTTATCCGATTTGAAAAAGCACATTTGCAAAACAAGCTACTGTCTGAGCGTAAGCGAGTTTAGCTTGTTTTGCAAACGGGTGTGCTTTTGAAAAGCGGATTTAGAATTTCACCACGCGGAAGCCGTTTGTGAAATCGTTTTCCTAAGGGCAGGGGTTGCTGTAATATGTGCCCGGACAGCCACCCCCCCTTGCATTTTGGCGGGAAAATTCGTATAATGTACAAAACCTGACGGGAGGGAGAAAAGCGTGAAAGCACATACGATATTGATAACCGGGGCGTCCTCGGGACTTGGGCGCGAGATGGCATTAAGACTTACCTCGAAATGTTCGAAAATGATACTGGTCGGGCGTAACAGGGAAAGGCTTGAAGAACTTAAGAAAGAGCTTGAGGAAAGACGGGAAGAGCTCGATGTGATCGCGGTTTCGACCGATCTGAGCGTGAAGGAAAACTGTATCAGCCTGCACGACGAATTTCCCGATGTCGATCTGCTGATAAATGATGCGGGCTTCGGGGATTTCGGGGATTTTGACAAAACCTCGCTCGACAAGGATATAAAAATGATCGAGACCAATGTGACTGCCCTGCATATTCTGACAAAGATGTATATTGCCGATATGATCAGGAAGGATCACGGACATATACTCAATGTAGCTTCGATAGCGGGATTTATGCCGGGTCCCCTCATGTCGACCTATTATGCGACGAAGGCTTACGTTGTAAGACTTTCCGAATCGATCAGGGAAGAGCTGAGAAGAAGGGGATCGCACGCGGGTATAAGCATACTGTGTCCGGGGCCTGTATCCACCGGATTCGAGAAAACGGCCAACATTAATTTCAATTTCTTCGGAACCGATGCCGGGGGTGTTGCAGCTTACGCTCTGGACCATCTCGACAGATTCTATATTGTTCCGAAGCTTTATGTGAAGCTTTCAAGGATCGCGGTCAGGCTGATACCCGATTCCGTTGCCGCAAGGATAGTTTATTTCCTGCAATCGGGACGCCGCGGAGAATAATAGATAAAAAAAGAGTTGTCAAAACCCGTCGGGGTCAGACAACTCCTGTTTTTTGTGCGCTCATTTATTCTACAACAAAGTCGTTATTGGCGCCTTCACCGATCTCGTTAAGAGTTACAAGCACTTTCTCTGCAGCTTTCTGTGTACGATACTTTGCTGCTTCGGCTTTATCCCAGGTATTGATGAAGTGACCTTCACCAAGCTCTTTTACGAATCCGGTTTCCTTGCTGAACTTGTTAGTCCATCTGATAACTTTCATCCCGATTCCCCTCCTTGATAATGTCATTTTTCGGATGTTTCGGCTCCACACACCCGAGCCTGTATTAATTTAAATATTTTATCCATTTAATTTCAAGACGCAATTTATACAGAAATTTTACACAAATTTATAAAAAATTAGCATTTATTGCCAAATGGCCATATATGTGATAAAATAAATTGAAAACGATATAATGATGATGTATCTGAAGTACCGTGATCCGGACGAAAGGAGAGGTCAGACCTATGGAATTGACAACGGAAGCTAAAACCGATAACCTTGAGCAGGTGATCGATTTTATAAATACGCAGCTTGAAGAAGCGGGCTGCTCTATGAAAGCCCAGATGCAGATAGAGGTAGCCGTTGAGGAATTGTTCGTAAATGTGGCTCATTATGCTTACGCGCCCAATACCGGCAATGTCACCATAGATATCGTCATAGACAAAGATCCGGTCACGGCCAGGATCACATTTACAGACAGCGGGATCCCGTATGATCCTCTTGCCAAGGAAGATCCGGATGTTACGCTGTCAGCGGAGGAACGCACGATAGGCGGACTCGGGATCTATATGGTCAAGAAGAGCATGGATGAGATGCATTATGAATACAGGGACGGACACAATGTTCTGACCATCTGCAAGAAGCTGTGATGACCCGAAGGATCGGTATAATATAAAATTTACGTTAATTTCAAAAAAAGTCTTGATCATTATGCCATTTATAAGATAACATTAAGGAAACGGTCATGTATTTGTGAACGTGGTATGTAATTGTTTACGAAACATAAAAAGCTGTTTACAGAAACAAACATAACAAGGAGGAAATTCAGATGTTGAACATTACAAAGGAAATCAATGAAAAAGAACTCACCATTGCGCTTGAAGGCAGACTTGACACAGTTACCGCTCCCCAGCTTGAGGGCGAGGTAAAGGATTCGGTTGAAGGCATCGAGAAGCTTGTTATCGACTGCGCCAAGCTCGAGTATATCTCCAGTGCCGGACTCCGTGTTCTGCTCTCTGCACAGAAGACCATGAACAAGCAGGGCTCAATGGTTGTTCGCAATGTATCCGAAGAGGTTCGCGAGATCTTCGACGTGACCGGATTTATTGATATCCTTACTATAGAGTGATTCCGGTGAAAATGCCTGAATAATTTACGAGGTAAATATATGCAGACTGATAAGATAAAGGTAACAAGCAGGGGCAGCGGGGTTTCGCAGGCCCTTGAAGAAGCCGGCAAATTTGCCGCTTATGTCGGACTCGACAGAAAGGCGGTACTGCGTTTGAGACTGATCGCAGAGGAAACACTCGGTATGGTCGAGGCGATCACCGATGATTTTACTGCGGAGTTCTGGATCGAGAGCACGCAGGACAAGCTCTGCAGGATTCATCTTACCGCCAGGACGATCATGGATTACAACAAGAAGCAGGAACTGATCAATGCTTCTTCCGACAAGAAAAATGCCGCAGCCAGGGGCTTTATGGGCAAGATCCGTCAGATCATCGAGAACAGTCTGTACAGTATCGATGAAGTAGGAAGCCTTCAGTCGGAATATGGCGGAACATCGCTGATGTTCGGCGAGATGGGAATGTGCGAGACTGACCCTGCTACATTTATGAATTCGGCTACTTATCTCTGGTCTTTGGAAAAGTACAGAAATACGGTTTCGTCGTGCAGTACGACCAACGCTGCCGCAAAAGAGGCCTGGGACGAACTGGAAAAATCAATAGTAGCCAATATAGCTGACAATGTGAGTGTTGCGGTAAAGGGCGATGTTGTCGATC
>JAILIQ010000071.1 GCA_024695205.1 Lachnospiraceae bacterium | reverse complement strand
GAACACAGATGATAGTCAAGGGGCATGATTTCGGAAAATGCACTCTGGTTGGCATACTGGTGGCCGATATGTCATTGTTTTCTCCCGATTTCAGGGCAGGAGAACGTACATTTCAGCTACTTACACAGGCTTCCGGACGTGCCGGGCGCGGGAAGCTGAAAGGCGATGTGGTGATCCAGACCTACAATCCGGATCATTATTGTATCAAAACAGCATCGGATGCCGATTATGAAGGCTTCTACGATGAGGAGATGTCATACCGCCGTATCATGGATTATCCGCCGGCAAGATGTATGCTGACCGTTATCCTTGAATCGAAGGATGAGCAATATATGATCGGCAAGTCAGAGGAACTTGCGGTACTGATCAAAAATGAACATTCGGATAAAAGGCAGTTCAGACGTATCACAGGACCTGCAGACGCGCCGCTTTATAAGGCCGACGATCATTACAGACGTATGATAACGATCAAGTCCCAGGATTACGGCCTGCTTGTAAATATAAAGGACCGTGTGCAGGAATGGGCGGATTCGTTCACACAGGACCAGGCCGGGAAGAAGCTGCGCCTGGATTATGTTTTTAACTGATCCGCATTGTTGTTTTTTTATTATTGTTATTGTATTATATAATAGTTGTTTTGTTTGGTCCGCTGTATTTTCACAGGATGATACGATCAAACCGTCGATTCCCGGGATCGTTTTGCGATTATGTGTACCGGATCGCAGAGAACACCGGATCGGTGCATTATACAACAGTATGCGGATCGGACAGCTTTTGCTGTTTATGATATATTTAAATGTAAGTACCCGGAGCGGAATAATGCTCGTATAAGAGGTATCATGGAGGTTTTATATGGCGATAAGAAAGATCAGGGTCGAAGGAGATCCGATACTCTACAAGACATCAAAGGAAGTTTCAGCAATGACGAACAGGAACCGTGAGCTTATCGAGGACATGCTCGATACGATGTACGAAGCCAACGGTGTCGGTCTTGCGGCGCCTCAGATCGGCGTATTAAAGAGGATAGTAGTGATCGATGTATCGGAGGAAGGCAATGAGCCTATGGTACTGATCAACCCTGTAATTGTTGAAAAAGACGGTGAACAGACCGGATCGGAGGGCTGCTTGAGCGTTCCGGGCAAGCACGGTATCGTCACCAGGGCAGAGCACGTGATCTGCAGTGCGCTTGATGAAAATATGAAGGAGCGGAAGATCGAAGGGACCGGACTTCTTGCCAGAGCGATACAGCACGAACTCGACCATCTTGAAGGAGTCATCTATACTTCCAAAGTTGAGGGCGATCTGATGGAAAACGGTGAAGAAGATTGAAAGAAAGGTGATCATATGCGCGTAGTATTTATGGGAACACCTGAAATAGCGGCCATGGTGCTTGAAAGCCTGATCGGATCGAAACATGAGGTTGCGGCTGTCGTAACCCAGCCCGACAAGCCGAATTCCAGGGGAAATGCCGTTATATTTTCGGCAGTAAAGCAGCTTGCCCTTGAGCATGGCATACCGGTACTGCAGCCTTTAAAGGCTTCGTCGGAGGAGTCTGTCGCAAAGATTGCGGAATATGCTCCGGATATCATCGTTGTTGCCGCTTACGGACAGATCTTAAAAGAGAATCTGCTTAATCTGCCCAGATACAGATGTATAAATGTACATGCCTCGCTGCTCCCGAAATATCGCGGAGCTTCGCCGATACAGTGGGCCGTGATCAACGGGGACGAGAAAACCGGTATTTCCATCATGTATATGGAAAAAGGACTCGATACAGGTGATGTGATCCTGCAGGAAAGCCTGAAGCTTGCCGAAGACGAAACAGCCGGAAGCCTTCATGACAGACTGGGACAACTGGCAGGACCTGTTCTGCTTGAAGCCATGGATCTTATAGAAAAAGGTCAGGCAAGACCCGTTAAACAGGATGATTCTCTGTCAAGCTATGTTTCTATGCTCGATAAAAGCATGGGTGAACTTGATTTTACCAAGACATCCGAAGAACTTGAAAGGCTTATAAGAGGACTTATCCCGTGGCCGGGGGCCTATACCAGGATCAACGGTAAAATGCTCAAGATATGGAAAGCGGTGATCGGTGATGTTGAGGGATTGAAGCCCGGCGAGATCTATACCGCAAAAGTCGGGGAGCTTTATATCGGAACCGGCAACGGCAGCCTTAATATACTTGAGCTGCAGCTCGAAGGAAGAAAGAGGATGTTTACATCCGACTTTTTGAGAGGCTTTAAGGTATGCTGAGATGATATCAAATATCACGCAAAGGAGGGCAGATCTTAGGATATGGAAACTGATCGTAATGCAAGAAATACTGCCCTGACCATATTATGCAGGATATTTGAAGACAAAGTACCTTCGCACATAGCCTTAAGCACCGTAAACAGCAGTACTTCCGATGACAGGGCGTTCATAAAAAGACTTGTGACCGGCACGGTCGAACGCGTTATAACCATTGATAAGATAATTGAAAGATATTCTTCCGTTAAACCGGAAAAGCAAAAACCGGTGATAAGAAATGTCCTTAGAATGGGCATTTTCCAGATACTTTTTATGAATGTGCCGGACAGCGCCGCCTGTAATGAAGCTGTCAAGCTTGTTAAAAAACGCGGTATGGGCGGACTTTCCGGATTTGTAAACGGGATACTGCGTAAGATCTGTTCGCAGAAGGACATACTTATAAAGGAAACGGACATTCAGTCATCGGATACACAGTTGCCTGACATTCAGTCATTGGATATCCCCGCACTTTCCTTTAAATATTCTCTTCCGGAATGGATCGTCCGGCTGTTTATCGATAGATTCGGTTTTACGAAAGCGATAACCGCATTCGGATATTTTCTGAAAGAGAGCAGTCTGCAGATACGTTGCAATATAAGCAGGACAGATCCCGATGTGCTTGAGGGAATGCTGACCGGCTGCGGGGTCAGTGTGAAACGCATTAATGACAAATGCATGGTCATTTCGGATATTGACAGACTAGAGACGCTTGAGCCCTTTAAAAAAGGACTGTTTATGATCCAGGATCTCAGCTCCGTGCTTGCCGGGGAAAATCCTTCGGCAGAGCTTTTAAGGGAGTATATAAAGGATCGGTCAAGTGATCTAAAGGTTCTTGACCTGTGTGCGGCTCCCGGCGGCAAAACGCTGAACATGGCCGACAGGCTTAAAGTTGAAGGGTTTAAAGCACATTTTACTGCCTGTGACATTTCGCAGTCAAAGCTTGAAAAAATACGTGAAAATATCGAAAGATGCAGATTTGATGATATTGAATGCCGGTTAAGTGACGCAACCGTCTTCAATGAAGATTTCAGTGATGAATTTGACATAGTCATAGCCGATGTTCCGTGCTCGGGACTCGGGGTGATAGGCAGAAAGCCGGATATCAAGCTGAACGCCTCACCAGAAGGGATAGAAGAGCTTAACATTTTACAGAAGGATATCCTTAAAAACGCTGTCAGATATGTAAAAGCCGGAGGCTTTATCGTTTTCAGCACATGTACGGTTGTCGGATCGGAAAATGAAGATAATGTGCGTTTTATAGAAGATGCGGGGTTTGAACGGATTAACGCCGTGCAGATATGTCCCGGCGAATATGAGTGTGACGGCTTTTTCTATTCATTACTGCGAAAGCGGTGATGATCCGTCAGAATATACGGAGGCTTGAATTGACCGATATTAAAAGTTTATCTTTAGCCGAGCTTGAAGAGAAAATAGTATCCTGGCAGGAACCGAAATACAGGGCCAAACAGGTTTTTGAATGGCTTCACAAGCATCTTGCCGGGGATGTTTCGGAAATGACCAACCTGCCCAAGAAATTCAGGGAAAAACTGGCTGAAGAGTTTTATTTCCCGAAGCTTGAGACAGCCGATAAACTGGTCTCCGAAGCCGACGGTACGATAAAATTCCTTTTCAGGCTTGAAGATTCAAATGTGATCGAAAGTGTTCTGATGAGATATGAACACGGATATTCCGTATGTATATCTTCACAGGTCGGATGCAGGATGGGATGCAGCTTTTGCGCATCGACTATAGGCGGCAAGATCAGGGATCTGACGGCCGGAGAGATGCTTGAGCAGATATATCATATCGAAAAATTCCTGAAGGATCCGGAAAATACATCCGAAAAAAAAGGTTCTTTCCGTGTCAGCAATGTTGTGGTAATGGGAACCGGAGAACCGTTTGACAATTTTGAGAATTTCTGCAGATTCTATGAGAGGATTTCCGATCCGGACGGGTTCAACCTGAGCGGAAGGAATATTACCGTTTCAACCTGCGGACTAGCGGATAAGATCTATGATCTTGCCGAGAAGGATTATTCGCTGACGCTTGCGATCTCGCTCCATGCACCGAATGATATATTAAGACAGCAGATCATGCCGGTTGCAAGGGCATTTACGATAAGTCAGATAATGAAAGCCTGCGATCATTATTTTGCAAAGACCGGAAGACGCATTACCTTTGAATACAGTCTGATAAATGATGTGAATGATACGGAGGAATGCGCGCGCGAGCTTTCAATGCTCCTGAAAGGGAAAAACTGCCATGTGAACCTGATCCCTGTCAATCCGGTAAAAGAGCGGAACTATACGCGCTCAGACCGGAACAGAACGATGGCTTTTAAAAATATACTTGAAAAAAACGGAATAAATGCTACTATTAGAAGAGGAATGGGCAGAGATATCGATGCTGCGTGCGGTCAGTTAAGGCGCAGTTATTACGAAAAAGCCGATTGCTGATATTGTATTTTCAGACGATTTAAAAAGGTCTGAATGAGCAGAAAATGAATTTTCAGACAGTGAAAAGGAGGTGGTAAAAGATGGAGTCCTTCGGAAGGACAGATGTAGGAATAGTAAGGTCTGTCAATCAGGATTACATTTACACGAACGATGCTCCGATCGGACCGCTTCCCAATCTTTATATTGTTGCCGACGGTATGGGCGGGCACAATGCGGGAGATTACGCTTCCAAATACACTGTGGAGACTTTTACCTCGAAGATCGGACAGGCTTCGAAGGAGAATACATACAGTGTCATAAAGCTTATTGAAGATACACTGAAGCAGATCAACGAAGAACTGATAATGCAGGCTGCAGAGAATCCGGATCTTGACGGAATGGGAACAACCTTTGTAATGTGTTCCGTTGAGGACGACGGCAATATGTATGTCTGCAATATCGGTGACAGTCGTTTATATATCATTGACTCAGAGATCAGACAGATCACCGAGGACCATTCGCTTGTTGCGGAGATGGTCAAGAACGGAGAGCTTGAGAAGGATGAGGCGCGTTTTCATCCGAAGAAGAATGTTGTGACAAGAGCCCTGAGTGCGATGGGAGTTGTCACTCCCGATTTCTTCAATCTGAAGCTTGAACCCGGTGCGATAGTTCTGCTGTGCTCGGACGGACTGAGTAACATGCTCGGGGATGCCGAGATCTTTCAGATAGTCAGTGAATACAGGGATGATCTTACAACAACGGCTCAGATCCTTGTTGATAAGGCCAACGATAACGGCGGAAAGGATAATATCTCGGTTGTTCTTGCACGACGGAACGAATCCGGACAGGGAACACAGATATTTGAATCATCGCCATAAATTTCAGATGATCAGAACAATACGAGACCTTGATTGGAGGAGAATTTTAAATGATACAGCCCGGTATGTTCATCAGCGACAGATACGAGATAATCGATAAAGTCGGATCCGGCGGTATGGCTGATGTTTATAAGG
>JAILIQ010000356.1 GCA_024695205.1 Lachnospiraceae bacterium | reverse complement strand
GCGATATCTTCAAGTGCCGTCATCACAAGCAGCTCGGTATCCTGTCTCGGGATCAGACACGCGGGGCTGCATATAAAATCCAGCCCCATAAATTCCCATGTTCCGTAAATATACTGTAAGGGTTCCCTCTTCAGCCTGCGAAGGATCAGTTCCTCGTACCTTTCGGCATCCGCCGCCGGAATAACCTCGTCGCGTTCAAACAAAAGCCTTGCCCTGCCCTTGCCTGTTGCCTTTTCAAGCAGCAGTTCGGCATCATTATCGCTGTCGGGAACGCCGGCTGCGGCAAGCCTTGCTCCGGCGTCCTTCAAAACCTCATGATATGTCATAGATCATCACTTCCGGTATTCCGGGTACACCCGGTATTATTTATTATCCTTCCCGGATGCCGTAAAATACTGATCGAGAGCCTTTAAGATCTCATCATCCTCATCTTCCTCAACAGGAAGCACTTCCCTGACCTTAAAGCTCTTATCCGTATCCTTCTTTGATACAGCAGCCTCATTGATCCTGACATCAAGAGCATCATCGATGCTGTCTTTAATGTCAGCGTTATCGTTAATGAGGCTCTTATCCGTTACATTGCCGTTATCCCGGATATTTTCCTTTTTGCCGGATTGCCTGTTACTGCCGGTATTAACCGCTTCACTGTTTTTGTTTACCGCATTCCGGTCATTGTTCTTACCGGTATTTCGTGCATTGTTCGTGCTGTTCTTACCGTTATTGTTCCTATTCTGGCTATTGCCGCTATTGTTCTTGTTCTGGTTATTGCCGTTATTGCCGTTATTGCCCTTGTTCTGGTTATTGCCGTTATTGTTCTTATTACGGTTGTTCTCGTTATTTCTTGAGGAATTACGGTTATCCTTTGAAGAATTGTCCTTAACGTTCCGGCCTTTCCGATCCTTATTGCCGGTCTTTCCGGTCAGTTCGCAGGCCTCGCCGTCATATCCTTCTTCATTGAATTTCTCAAGGAAACCTCTCCAGTCAAATACAGCCTCAACAGATGCTATGGCAACTTCTATCATCGAATCGTCGGGTTCCGAGGTTGTCAGTCCCTGAAGCGCAAGACCGGGCTTGCTGAGAATATTCACAAGTTTCGAATCGCTCTTGCCCGCAAGCCTTATAAATTCATAGGAAACACCTGCAATTACGGGAACCAGCAGCAGTCTGAGAACGATCCTGAGCCATGCCTGATCCACTCTGATAAACATGAACATGAACACGCTGATCAGCATTACGATGAGCAGAAAGCTGGTTCCGCATCTTTTATGTCTGCGGGAGGATTTTCTTACATTCGCTACCGTAAGCTCAAGTCCGTGTTCGATGCAGTTGATCGATTTATGCTCGGCTCCGTGATACATGAATACACGCTTAATGTCCTTCATGCAGGAAATTGCAGCTATATACCCTATAAACAGGACAATGCGGATCACGCCTTCAAGCAGGGTAAGAAGAGCCGTTGAAGTGATCACCTTCTTCAAAAGCTGTGACAGAAAATACGGAAGGATCATAAATATCCCGACTGCCATGATCACCGCAATGATCACGGTCGCAGTCATGACGATCTTGTCTTCCTTCTTCTGCTGTTCGGGAGTTTTTTTCTTTGTTTCCGGCTCGTCATCCTCAAAAAAGTTGGCCGAATACATCAGCGTTCCTATACCGAGCCGCAATGAGTCGATAAATGCCGCAACTCCCCTGAAGATCGGCAGATCGAACAGTTTGATACCCTCACCGAATTTCTTAAATTTCCGGGTATCTACGATTATCTCACCATCAGGCTTTCTTACAGCGACAGCATAATCGCTGCCGTTCTTCATCATAACACCCTCCATGACGGCCTGGCCGCCAATGCCTGATCCTTTCATAAATGAATTCCTCCCATATTACAATGCCCGGGCAGCAAATTCCCTGCCCGATGCCACGGCTTTTAGCCTCCTGCAAAAGAAAAGCCGGATTGCCGGCACCTGAGTACCACGACACAATCCAGCTTCATCTGTTGCAGTTTTACTTGTCAAGACCGTACTTACGATTGAATCTATCGATAGCACCGCGAGCCTGAACTGCCTTCTGCTGTCCTGTATAGAACGGATGGCATTTCGAGCAGATTTCAACGTGAATCTCGGGTTTGGTTGATCCTGTTGTAAATTCGTTACCGCAGTTGCAGGTAACCTTAGCCTGATAATATTTAGGCTGGATATCTTCTCTCATAGCTTTTCACCTCTCATTATATTATATTACGTCCGACCGGCACCAGCCTCCGGTAATGCAAGCTCTCACTTACACTCGGACACACAGCATTCGAATTATATCACAGGCAACCTTAATTTGCAAGTATATTTTTTGCTGTCATAAACAGTTATTATCCTCTGACATATCAGGGAGTATATATCTCAACGATCTCACTCACGGTATCGGTAAATTGGCCGTCCTTGGAAACCTTCTCGTAGATATGAACATCTACCTGCGGCATGATATATACACCTTCGATCTCCTTTGTCCCGTTCCATACGGCGAAGTAATCCGTACCCGATAACCTGTCCGTAGGTGAATATGCAAGCTTTACATTGGTCTTGGCTGTAACCTTAAGCTTCACATCAGTATAAACGGTATCTGTCAGCGGAACATAGTAATCTCCGCCGTCTGCCCAGTAATCATAGTCTTCATATGCCACAAAAACGTCTTTGGAATTGAATGATCTTATAAAGCCAAATGCAGCACTATCGGGATTTTCAAGAATGTAGCTGTAATATTCATCGCTCGTGTCATAAAAATCCGAAGCTTTTTTCGGAAAAACAACAACACATTCGGTATTATCATCAACCTTCTTCTGTTCTTTGGTGGTGTAGGCATCAACCATGGTCAGTATCCCTGTGATCTCAACTTTTCTGCCGTTTACCGAAATAACGTCTCCGACTTTTTTCCCTTTCAGATCTGAGAAAGACATGGTGATGTTTGCTTTATAATCTGCGGTAATGGTATAATTACCCTTTGAATCGGGCTCGGAAACGCCGGTGATCCTTGCTGTCATCTTTCCGCGCTCGCTTACAGGTGCAAGGTTCTTAACCGTGATATAATTTACATATTTCTTGCCTGATTTTACGGTCAGTCTTACCGAATAGGTGCCGTTCTCATAAGCAAAAAACGTAGATTCGGTAGTTTTGGTCTCTTTGTTGTAGTATAAGTAAATATCTTCCTTTTCGCAGTCCTTCCAGTACTTATCCGCGGTTTTCTTGATCTTTCCACGCTTGACCTCAATGCTTACAACATTTTTAAGCTTGGCGCTTACATCGATCCAGACACTGCCGTGCGTTTCATTTACAGTCGCAGGTGTTAATACGATCTTCTTGGAAACGGTTGCCTGCGCAGACACACCCTGCGGTATAAGCACCGCCAGAATACATAACAGTATCCCGACAAATAATCTTTTGAATTTCATAGCTTTTCTCCCTTTATTTTCACAGTATCTCAACCTGACAGAGCTTCATGGCCTCAAGTGCGGTCTTGTGGCTTTCCGGCGTAACACATGCGCAGCAGGACGCATCAACCTTGATCGGAACATTCGGCATTGCTGCTTTCAAAAGGAAAGCATTGGAAATAACGCATATTCCTGTGCAGAGTCCGACAAGAACGACCTCGGCGATCGGTCCGGATCCGTCGTGAAATCCCGCATTGTCACCAAGCAGTACACGCGCCAGCTCCATCGATCCGAAGGTGGGCTTGTCGATCACTTCTGCCCCCTTCTTTTTCAGGGCTTCGGCAACCCTGGTTTCGATCTCCCAGCCTTTTGTCCCTCTTACGCAGTGAACCACAGGCAGATTTTTGCCTTCGAGACTCTCAAGATATTTCTCGGTATGCGTATCACGTGTCGCAAATACCGGTCCGTCCCAGGTCTCGATCTTCTTTACGACATTATCTACGATAGCTTCGGCCTCTTTCGTCCCAAGCGACCCGTCGATAAAGTCATTCTGCATATCCACAACAACAAGCACATGATTCATGGCTCTCACCTCCGTCAGGTTTAACAGGGCCGCCACTGTATAACACTGCGGCAGCCCCTTAAAATTCATTAGATCATACAGGTATTAGTCCTTCAGTTCCGAAGTACAATGAGGGCATCTCGTAGCCTTGATGCTGATCTCGCTCTGGCAGAAAGGACAAACCTTGGTGGTAGGCTCCGCAGGCTTTTCTTCGGTCTTCTTAAGGTTCTTGGCGCTGTCTGTAAGCTTATTGATAGCCTTGACGATCAGGAATACAACAACAGCCATGAGCAGGAAATTGATCACTGCCGTAATGAAGCTGCCGTAATTGAGTGTCGCAAGTCCGAGTTCCTTGGCTTCCGCAAGTGTGGCGGGCTTAACGTCCGCATCACTGAGCAGGATGTAAAGATTGGAAAAATCGGTGTTACCGATTATCCGTCCGAGGATCGGCATAAAAATATCATTAACAAGTGATGAAACAATGGCGTTGAACGCCGCACCGATGATCATGCCGACTGCAAGGTCGATCATGTTGCCGCGAAGAATAAATTTTTTAAATTCCTTCAGCATTTTTGTTCCCTCCTGCGCACAGCGCAAATATGAATTTGACTGTCGCATAAAACCCCAACAACAGCCTGATACCTATTATAAAACAGTCCGGTACCAAACGCAAGCAGATTGACTTTATGAACAGAAAATAAAAAAATAAACAAAGCATAAAATATTAGCACTCACTCTTGACGAGTGCTAATAACCGTGGTATAACATAATCAGCATCAGGGAAGAACGGATCCGGAACATGTAATACAGCCGGTCCGCATAAAACAATGATCTGATGGATTCAGTTTGTATAAAGGAGGAATGACTTATGTTGATGCCCAGTATTTTCGGAGAAAATTTATTTGATGACTTTTTTGATGGTTTTGCAAGACCTGTAAGACGCAGTGAGGGCGGCGCTCCCGTAAGGAATGACCTCATGAAGACCGATATCAGGGAGACCGAGACCGGATTCGATCTTACGATCGATCTGCCCGGCTACAACAAAGAGGATGTCAAGGCAGAGCTTAAAGACGGATACCTCACCATTTCGGCCACCCGTACTTCCAACAAAGAAGAGAAGGACGAGAAGGGCCATTACATCCGCAGAGAGCGTTACAGCGGCTCCTGCAGCCGATGCTTCTACGTCGGCGAAGACGTTACCGAGCAGGATATCAAAGCCCGTTTTGAGAACGGCACTCTGCAGCTCAACGTTCCTAAGATCGAGAAGAAGCCCGAAGAGCCCAAGACCAAGCTGATCTCGATAGACTGAGGGGCAGCCTGAGTACCTGAGTACCTGAGTAACAGTGTGACCATGTAATCGTGTGACCATGTAATTGAATAACCATGCAACCATGTGACCATGTAACTATGCAACAAGCCCGGCCGAAAGTACTGAATCCGTAAATAGCTTCCACACGTTGAAATTATACCGTTTGTGCGGATTATTGACGGATCCGGTCCTTCGGCCGGGCTGTTGTATTCAGTCTACGGGCTGCATTCTCAATCTTTATAATCCCCTGATAATACTCAGATAATCCTGTCTATCATCCACAACTGCATGAAAAGAAATTTGATGTATTAGCGGATGATTGTAACATCAAAAGCGACTATAACATCAATTGTAGGATCACAATTGCTCACATCAAGGGTTGTCAGCTGGTTGCCGTCGCACCTTAACCTTATCAGAGCAGTATTCTTGCTCAAATCCAGGCCTGTCAGCTGATTGTCGTAGCAGTGCAAAACCGTTAGCTTAGTGTTCTTGCTCACATCAAGGCTTGTCAGCTTATTGTTCCCGCAGATTAACGATTTCATTTCAGTGTTTTTGCTCACGTCAAGGCTTGTCAGCTTATTGTCGGAGCATAACAAACCATCCAATGCAGTATTCTTGCTCACATCAAGGCTTGTCAGTTGATTGTTGTCGCAGTCCAACGATTTCATTTCAGTGTTTTTGCTCACGTCAAGGCTTGTCAGCTGGTTGCTGGCGCACCTTAACGTTATCAGAGCAGTATTCTTGCTCACATCAAGGCTTGTCAGTTGATTGTTGTCGCAGTCCAACCATGTCAGCTTAGTGTTCTTGCTCACATCTAGGCTTATCAGCTGATTGTCGTAGGAGTACAAATCTGTCAGCTCAGTACTCTTGCTCACATCAAGGCTTGTCAGTTGATTGTTGTCGCAGTCCAACCGTGTCAGCTTAGTGTTCTTGCTCACATCAAGGCTTGTCAGCTGATTGTTCCCGCAGTTTAACGATTTCATTTCAGTGTTTTTGCTCACGTCAAGGCTTGTCAGCTGGTTGCTGGCGCAGTTTAACGTTGTCAGAGCGGTATTCTTGCTCACATCAAGGCTTGTCAGTTGATTGTTGTCGCAGTCCAACCATGTCAGCTTAGTGTTCTTGCTCACATCTAGGCTTATCAGCTGATTGTC
>JAILIQ010000354.1 GCA_024695205.1 Lachnospiraceae bacterium | reverse complement strand
GAAGATCAATATCCATGCAAGCTATGCGATCTTTGAGCCCGGTGAGGCGGTTGACAGAGACGCTCTTGAACCCAAGCATTTTGTGAAATGGGTCGAGCTTGCGAAAAAGCACGGCGTGGGCCTTGATTTCAACCCGACTTTCTTCTCGCATCCGAAGGTTAAGGACGGACTGACACTTACAAGTCCCGATGAGGAAACAAGGCAGTTCTGGATCAGGCATGGCAAGGCATGTATCAGGATTTCCGAGTATTTTGCGAAGGAAACCGGCATCCCCTGTGTCATGAATATCTGGATCGGCGACGGTTACAAGGATGTTCCCGCAGACAGGATGGGTCCGAGAATGAGATACAAGGACTCGATCGAGCAGATCCTCGCTGAACCTTATGACAGAAATCTTGTAAAGCCCTGCGTTGAATCCAAGGTATTTGGTATCGGTGTTGAGGCTTATACAGCCGGTTCCGCTGAATTTACGCTGAGCTTTGCGGCTACACACGAGGGCTGCATGCCTCTTATGGATAACGGTCACTATCATCCTACAGAAGTAGTATCTGACAAGATTCCGGCTCTGATGTGCTTCTATCCTGAATTTGCGCTGCATATCACAAGACCGATCAGATGGGATTCCGATCATGTGGTTTTATTCGATGACGAGACCAGGGAAATGGCTAAGGAGATCGTTCGCTGCGGCGGCATCGGAAGGATCCATATGGCGCTTGATTATTTCGACGCTTCGATCAACAGGGTTTCGGCTCTCGCAACCGGCTTCAGAAGCTGGCAGAAGGCTCTTCTCGAAGCTCTGTGCATGCCCTGTGAAATGCTTAAAAACCTGCAGGATACAAACCAGCTCGGTCGGAAAATGGTGATGCAGGAGGCCGTTAAGCTCCTTCCTTTAGGTGAGATCTGGGAAGAATACCTTCGCAGGGAAGGCGTTGTGGATGATTTCGGCTTCTATGATGAAGTTGAGAAGTACGAGAAGGAAGTGCTTTCCTTAAGGTGAAGTTGAAAATACGGGTAGGAGCTTGCTTTTCTTCAGGTGAAGTTGAAAATACGAGTGAGCTTGCTTTCCTTAAGGGGAATGCCGGAAATAACAGGAAGGCAAATGCTTACTCAGGATAATCTTGAAAATATAAATACAGTGAAACTTTGAGAGGTTGATAACATGAAAATACTTGACGCAGGGTTTGTAAAAGGCTTTATCAGAATGGCAAATGACGGCTGGGAGCAGGGCTGGCACGAGAGAAACGGCGGAAATCTTTCATATCGTATCAAGCCGGAGGAAGTTGAGAGTGTAAAGGAAAACTTTGAGCCCGGGGACTGGATGCCCATCGGAACAACTGTACCGGCACTTGGCGGAGAGTATTTCCTGGTTACCGGGTCGGGTAAATTTTTCAGAAACTGTGTGATCGATCCTGCCGATTCCATGTGCATTATCGAGCTTGATAAGGAAGGTGTCAATTACCGCATCCTCTGGGGACTGGTAAACGGCGGAAGACCCACATCCGAGCTTCCGAGCCACCTGATGAACCATGAGGTTAAATTCCTGATAAATCCGCAGTACCGCGTGATCTATCATGCGCATACCACCAATATTATCGCGCTGACCTTTGTTTTACCTCTTAAGGATGAGGTATTTACAAGAGAGCTCTGGGAAATGGCAACGGAATGCCCGGTAGTATTTCCGGACGGGGTCGGTGTTGTGCCGTGGATGGTTCCGGGCGGGCGGGATATCGCAGTTGCAACGAGCGAGCTTATGAAAAAATACGATCTTGCCGTATGGGCGCATCACGGAATGTTCGCAGCAGGCTTTGATTTTGACCTGACCTTCGGACTTATGCATACAGCCGAGAAATCGGCAGAGATACTTGTCAAGGTTCTTTCGATGAGACCCGACAAGCTGCAGACGATCACGGTGCAGGATTTCCGCGATCTTGCAAGGGATTTTAAGGTTACGCTGCCGGAGAAGTTCCTGTTTGAAAAAGAGTGAAAAAACGATGTTGAGCTGTTTGGTTTTTGAAATAAATAAATGATCCACAGGAGGAAGGAAAATGACCGGATTTGATTTTGACCGCAAACAGATTGAGGAAGTTGTAGACAAAATAGTTGAGCGCACGATGCGCATGGACCTGACCTGGGACTGGCCCTGCGGCGTGGCATATTACGGGATCAGCAAGGCTTACGAGATCACGAAGAATGAGAAGTATCTGAAGCTTATGAAGGACAGGATCGATTTCTATATCGAGCTTGGGCTTCCTAAGGTCTGGACAGTCAATACCTGTGCGATGGGGCACTGTCTGATCACCCTGTATGAAGCTACAAAAGATCAGAAATATTGGGATATCCTGATGACGAAGATCGATTACCTTAAAAATGAGGCTCTCCGTTTCGGCGATAATGTCCTCCAGCACACGGTATCCGCGAACAATGATTTCCCGGAGCAGTGCTGGGCAGATACACTTTTTATGGCTGCATTTCTGATGCTGAGAGTCGGCGTTATACAGAAGGATGAGGATCTGATCGCTGACGCTCTCAACCAGTATTATTGGCACATCCAGTATCTGCAGAACGAGAATACGGGACTCTGGTATCATGGTTATAACAATATCACAAAGGATCATATGTCAGGATTCTACTGGGGTAGAGCAAATTGCTGGGCTGCATTTACTATGAGCCAGGTAGGGCATATCCTTCCCGAAGCTTACCTCTATCCTCAGTTCCTTGAGATCGTAGGTTCGTTAAATGAGCAGCTTTCGGCATTAAAGACCTGCCAGACCGAGAACGGTCTGTGGAGGACGATCCTTGATGATGAGGAATCATATGAGGAAATCTCGGCATCCGCCGGTATTGCGGCAGCGATGCTTGCCAAGGGCAATCCGCTCCATACACCTTACATCAACAAGTCGATCAAGGGCCTTCTTGAAAATGTTGCCGAGGACGGCCGTGTTATGAACGTCTCCGGCGGAACTGCCGTTATGAAGGATCGCGCCGGATATATGGGCATCAGCAAGAAATGGATACAGGGCTGGGGCCAGGGAATGGCACTTGCATTCTTTGCAGGTCTGCTTGACACGGAGAACCACAGGAACGACGGAGCACTGTGATCGGCATTACCTTGCCCTTCGCCTGCTTTCGCTTTGTGGGAAATGACAGAATAAAGTGAATATGGGAAATAAGCTGATTACCTTCATCTTGGGGGAATTGACGGAACAATGTGAGTGTTTTTATCAAGGAAATAAAAAAAGATTATCAAACATAGTACGAATATATCAGAAAAACCATGGGGGATGTATAAGATGAGCAAAAAAACCGGTTCGTTCACGCTTCCGGGAGAGGCGGGATACGAAAAACTGACACTTGAGCTGGCTGAAAAATGGGGTGCCGACGTGATCCGGGACAGCGACGGAACCGTGCTTTCGGATGAGATCACCAAAACAGGATATGGGATATATTCGACCATTTGCATCATCCGCGATCACAATGAATGGGCGAAGAAGCATCCCGACAAGCTTCAGCAGACCTTCCTGATGTCGGATCCGGTGACAGCCGGTTCCGGGGATTCCGTGCTTGTGATACGTCCTCTTTCGGGATATTTTACCGAACAGTTCAGGGTCAATGACTCTGCCGATTCGATCAGGTACTGGCAGGTTTTTGACCGCACCGCGGATATCGAGGTTGACAGGTCAAAATGGGCGTATAATGCCGCATCCGGTGAAGTGACGATAAACGACTGCGTCCCCTATCACAGCTATACCGTCAACTTCCTTGCATTTCAGATCTGGGAGCAGATCTCGATGTATAACCATGTCACGAATAACTGGGATAAAGAGCATCTCATGCCGATAGATCCCCGCACACAGGAATGCCGCGATTACATGACAAAGTGGTTCACCGACTGGTGCGAAGCACATCCGGATACAACTGTAGTACGCTTTACCTCGATGTTCTATAATTTCGTTTGGATATGGGGAGACGATGAGCGCAACAGATACCGCTATTCCGACTGGGGCTCGTATGATTTTACGGTCAGCCCCAAGGCTCTTGACGATTTCGAAAAAGAGTACGGATATGCGCTTACTTCAGAGGATTTCATAAATAAAGGGCGGCTTCATGTAACTCATATGCCTCCTACAAAGAAGCAGCTCGACTATATGCGTTTTACCAATGAATTTGTTGTGGGATACGGCCGTGAACTTGTCGATATCGCTCACAAATACGGTAAAAAAGCATATGTATTCTATGATGACAGCTGGATAGGTGTTGAACCGTACAGCGATCTTTTTCCGAAATTCGGATTTGACGGTCTGATAAAGTGTGTATTTTCAGGCTTTGAAGCGCGTCTTTGCGCGGGAGCCAAGGTTGATACCCACGAGCTGCGTCTCCACCCGTATCTGTTCCCGGTGGGACTTGGCGGGCTTCCTACATTTTCGGAAGGAGGAGATCCTGCACTTGATGCGAAAAAGTACTGGATCAGCGTAAGACGCGCCCTCCTTCGTCAGCCCGTTGACAGACTCGGTCTTGGCGGATATCTGCATCTGACTGAGGGATTCCCTGATTTTGTAGATACGATAACCGGGATAGTGGATGAATTCCGCGAGATCAAGGAGCTTCATGCAGACGGCGGTGTTTATACACTTCCGATAAGGATCGCGGTACTGCACAGCTGGGGAAGCTTGCGCAGCTGGACGCTATCCGGGCATTTCCACGAGACTTATATGCATACGTTGATCCATATAAATGAAGCTCTATCGGGGCTTCCGGTGGAGGTAAAGTTCATCAGCTTTGAAGACATACTCTCCGGCAGTGAAAAGGCTACGGAAAAATGCTGCGATACAACCTCCTGCTGTGGGGAGGAGAACGGTAGCAACAAGGAAGATCAAGCTGCGGAAAAGAAAAATATGCTCGGCAACGTTGACATCATTATCAACGCAGGCCGCGCAGGCTCCGCATGGAGCGGCGGAGATGCATGGAATAATCCTGAACTCGTCGCAAAACTGCAGAAATGGGTATATGAAGGCGGTATTTTCATCGGTGTAAATGAGCCTTCGGCCGTTTCTGACTCAATGTACGGATTTGCAATGGCAGATGTCCTTGGCGTGGGGCTTGATGACGGAGCAAGAGTATGTCACGGAAAATGGACATTTGATATTGATAAGGAGCTTGCGGAGAGAGTGTTTGTGGAAAACGGGACCAAGAAGGCAGCGAATGGATCCGGTTCGGATGATGTTAAGCTCCCCTGTAAGCCCGATATTTACCTGACAGACGGAAAAGCCCATGTATTGGCTGAAAAGGACGGCATCCCCGTATTTACGATGCATGAATACGGATGCGGCAAGGGCGTTTATCTGACCGGTTTTGAAAAGAACAATACAAGCACAAGAATGCTCTTAAATCTGCTGATGGCCGCCAAGGGTCTTGATAAGGAACAGAACTATATTACCGATGATCCGGATACTGAGTGCGCATATTACCCGGGCAGCGGAAAGCTGGTAGTGATCAATAATTCCGAGGTTGAAAAGCATACGGAAGTGAAAACGGAGAAGGGAACGATCGGATTTGACCTGAAGCCGTTTGAGACTAAGATTGATAAGATCTGAGTTTTTAGTGATATTTATACAGATGGTTTGTAGTTTACAGGCGGTGCCCGGAATCGGACACGGAAGATATAAAACATGGAGGTTAGTTATGATCAAAGGATTCAAAATGAAGCTTTACCCCGGCATGGAAGCCGAGTATGAAAAGAGGCACAACGAACTGTGGCCTGAGATGAAGGATATGATCCATGAGCACGGGGGCAGTAATTATACTATTTTCCTTGATAAGGAGACCCTTACATTGTTCGGATACATCGAAATCACGGACGAGAAGCTCTGGAGTGAGAGCGCAGATACCGCGATCAATCGAAAATGGTGGGATTTTATGGCCGATATCATGGAGACCAATCCCGACAACAGCCCGGTGGCGATCGACTTAAAGCCGCTGTTCCATTTGGACTGAAATATTTTCATAGCCGGCAAAACACGCTGAAGACAAAAACCGCTGCAGTTCCTTGTAAATACGCTGCAGCGGTTTTGTTGATAACAACTGTTTGTCAGCAGATTGCAGAAAAAGAACTTCTCCAAGGAATTGGGCTATCTCTTTTAATTTCTCATCTTTAGTATCTTCAACCTCATTTCTGACAGAAGCAATCGGATTATGTACATTATGAAAGAGCCGCACCGCCCGCCATAATTCAGCATATTGCGCAGATTCCTTGTATATGCTACACTGTACATGTTAACAACAATTGGGATTTTCATAAGATCGGAGGAAAATAACATGCCGCCCGGAGGACGAATGGGAGGCCCTATCATGAGGGGCTTTATGACAGAGGAAGAAAAAGAGAGCGCGCCGAAGATAACCTTTGCGCTCATCAAACGTGTATTTGCATATCTGAAACCGTACTGGAAACAGCTGATACTCGTGCTTCTCGCGATCGCCCTGTCTTCGGTACTGAGCCTTGCGCCGTCGATACTTACAGGTAAGATCATCGATGAAGGTATCGTCGGAAGGAGCATGAGGCTGCTGATCATTTATATCGTGGCTTCGTTTCTTACCAATCTCGGCTCCAATATGATCGGAGTGCTTGAGAGCTACATCAACAACTGGATCGCCCAGCACATCACCTACGATATGAGAAATCAGATGTACGGGCATCTGCAGGGCATGTCACACCGCTTCTTTACGACCAACAATCAGGGCGATATCATAACAAGGATGACAAGCGATATTGACGGTGTCGAAAGCGTAATCACCAACACATTCAGGCAGATACTGTCGAACTCGATCACGCTCATATTTGCTATCATTGCGATGTTCCAGAAAAACTGGATCCTGGCGCTGCTCGGAATAGCTGTGATACCGCTGTTCGTCATTCCTACGCGGAAGGCCGGCAAGACCCGCTGGACGCTTACACGTGATGCTCAGGACTGCAATGATAAGATCAACGGGATACTGAACGAAAAGCTCTCTGTCAGCGGGCAGCTGCTTGTGAAGCTGTTCTGCAAGGAAGACGTTGAAATGGAGAATTACCGCAGCGTCAATTCACAGATGGTGAAGCTCAACATCAAGGAGCGAATGGCAGGACGCTGGTTCTTCGTGGTCTTAAATACGGTCACAAATATCGGCCCCATGCTTCTCTACCTTGTAGGAGGCATCCTGATCATGAAATACGACAGCAGTCTTACGGTCGGTGATATCACGGTCCTCGTGGCACTGCTCGGAAGAACTTATATGCCGGTCAATTCACTGCTTAACATCCAGGTTGACTGGATGCGTTCAATGGCGCTCTTTACACGTATTTTCGACTATTTCGATATGCCCCGTGAGATCGAAAATGCGAAGGATCCCATTACTCCCGCGAAGACTACGGGACGTGTGGAATTTAAGCATGTTGATTTCTCCTATGATCCGGACAGACAGATCCTAAAAGATGTCACATTTACGCTTGAGAGCGGGAACAGTATTGCGATCGTTGGCCCCTCGGGCTCCGGCAAGAGCACGATCATCAATCTGATCCCGAGACTCTATGATGTCTGCGGCGGAGAGGTTGATTTTGACGGCGTGGACGTGCGCAAGCTTGATCTGAAATACTTAAGAAAGAATGTCGGAGTAGTTTCCCAGGAGACTTATCTGTTTAACGGGACCATCAGGGAAAATCTCATGTATGCGAAGCCCGATGCTACCGAAGAGGATCTGATAAAGGCCTGCGAGAAAGCCAATATTTACGATTTCATACAGGCACAGGAAGCCGGTTTCGATACGATGGTGGGTAACCGCGGACTTAAGCTCTCCGGCGGCGAGAAGCAGAGGATCTCGATCGCGAGAGTACTGCTTAAAGACCCTGCGCTTCTGATATTTGACGAAGCAACCTCGGCTCTTGACTCAATCTCCGAAAGCAAGATCCAGGAAGCTATAGACCCGATCATCGAATCCCGTACAAGCATCCTGATCGCTCACAGACTTTCAACGATCCTTGCGGCGGATGAGATCCTTGTAGTCAAGGACGGCGAGATAGTTGAACGCGGCAAACATTCCGAGCTTGTGGGGCTTGGCGGAGTATATACCGAGCTGTATAACACACAGTTTAAGAAGATCAACGAGTTATAAACCCTCTCTTTACAATATTTTACCAACGAAAGTGAATTTATTCCATATGATTTCTGCTTTGTTGAAGATACTATGATCTCGGGTCGGAAGATTGTTATGGAGCACCTGATAACGGAGGGCGTGTCATGTGGAAGGTTTTCCTGGTTGATGATGAAGAAATAATACTTAAGCAGATAGAGCAGACTGTACCGTGGATGGATAACGGATTTGAGGTTATCGGCATGGATACGAATCCGGATAAGGCAGTCGGCAGGATACTGGAGCTGAAGCCCGATGTTGTTATTTCTGATCTGAGAATGCCTAAGCTTGACGGGCATACATTAATGAGAACGGTAAAGGAAGCCGGTCTTGATGTTGAATTTGTAATGTTGAGCGCTTACGGAACCTTTGAAGATGCAAGGACCTTTTTCCAGCAGGAAGGCTTTGACTATCTGTTAAAGCCGCTGCAGATACAGGAGGTGCAGCTGGTCCTTGAAAAACTGGCAAGGAAACTCGCAAAAAAGAAGCCCTTCGAAGCTGCGATTGAAGCTAATGAAGTGGATGAAGTATATGGAGTGAATGGAGTAAATGGTGTAAATGACGCATCTTCGGTCAATCCTGCATTCGCGGAACTGATCCAATATGTAAAAAGTCATTTTGCCGAGAAATTCACTCTCTCCACGCTGTCAAAAAAGTTTGGGCTCAGCGCCGGATATATCTGCAATCTATTTGCCAAATGCTATAATACGACTTTGACCTGCTTTGTGACCAAGGTCAGGATGGAGCATGCGGTGGAATTGATGAAGGATAAAAGCTATTCTTTAAAAAATGTGGCGATAGAATGCGGATATATGGATTATTTTTATTTCAATAAGGTGTTCAGGGGCTATTACGGAGTCGCACCGAGCCAGTATACGGGAGAAACTTATAATTGATCCCACGAAGTTTACAGAAGAAGCTTAACAATTGATCTCGTGAAGTATACCGAAGCTTAACAATTGATCCCATGAAGTATACCGAAGCTTAACAATTGATCTCGTGAAGTATTACTAAGAAACAGATGATGGATCTCATGAACGGATGTTAACATGAAAGAAAACAAGTATCTCAAAAAGACCGGCCTGATAACGGCTGCGGTATTGATCCCGGTGATCTTATCGGGATTTCTTTTTGTGATGCTCAGATCCGAAGAAAGTGCGGTCAGAATAACCGTTGCAGTACCGCATAACGAATATGTCCGGAACTTTGACACGAATTATTACTCGAACTGGCTGCGCCAAAAGACCGGGTACGATATAGAGTTTACAACGATCTCGGACGGTTATGAAGAAGAGTATCTTTCAACGATGCTGAGGGCCGGAGAAGGACGTGTAGACGCGGTTTTACTGCCGGATGAAAAGCATTATACAGACAGGGATATAATAGTTTCTTTTGCTCAGGACGGACTGATCGAGGATCTGACAGGATATGCGACTTCAGAGACCCGGATAAGGCAGGTACTGGATGAGGCCGAAGGTATAGAAAAGCTGAACGGGGACTTTGACGGCCGCCTGTTTTTTGTGCCCAGGATCGATACGGGGAAAAAACGGAGCAACATGCAGGTTCTGTGGATCAACGTCGGATGGCTTAAAAAGCTTTCGATGCAGGTTCCCGAGACGACAGAGGACCTTATGGAAGTGCTCCGGGCCTTTAAAGATACGGATCCGAACGGGAACGGCAGGAATGATGAGATACCGCTGATCTCAAACAGTTCGGACGATCCTTACCGGAGCTGTTATTTCCTGCTCAATGCATTTTCGTATGTGGATCCTGCCGGGGATCATATCATAGAGGACAGAGAGGAAGCTTTTGAGGACGGTCTTAAGTACTGCAGAAAGCTGTATGAAGAGGGACTGCTGTCGGGATTATGCAATGAATACAGCCTTAAACAGGTCAGGGAACTCGTAAATGCTCCGGATGATCTGGTCGGAGCTTTTACCTCAAGAAGTATCGCCGATATAGTTTATCCGAACTGTGAGGATGTTCTGGCAAGATACATTCAGGTTCCGCCTCTGAAAGGCCCGAACGGTGAACAGCACGCGGTCGCTGTTGAAAATGATGTTTTTATCGGCGGTTTTATCCCGGCGAATGCTAAGCATAAAAAAGAAGCATTTAACCTTATGGAGATCATGCTGTCAGAAGAGGGTTCGCTGATATCCTGCTTCGGCGAGGAAAACACGGACTGGAGAGCTTCGGTAAACGGAGAACTCTCGGGTTATGGGACCAAAGCAAGGATCACTACATTAAATTATTTAACAGGCAAGATCCAGAACAAGAATTATATGGGAACGGGTCCGATGTATCTGCCGCAGGATTATTCGGACGCGGTATCCTGGAACGGCGGCAACAATATCGTGGAATACCTTGATGCCAGGGCGGTAAGAACCTATGAGCAGTTTTTCCGGGTCGGAAATAAGCCGGAAGGACCGGATGGGAGAAAGACAACATCGGCCGGATTGCCGGAAGCGGGCGACCTGGAGACTTATATTTTTCACAATAACATAAAATAAAGGGAAACAGCTGTGATTAAAAAAGAACGGAAACCTCTGATCAGAGAACTGACACTGACCGTACTGGGTCTGAGCGCCGCAATGATCTTTATGTGGTTTCTTTTTTATGCTGTTATCAACCGTGTGATCATGCAGCGGGTCATGCAGAGCATGGAGCATGTCTCCAGGCAGATCATTTCCGAGATGGAAAAATCATTTCTTAACCTTGAAGAGGTTTCTTTTGCCATAAAGCATGATGAGGATGTTAAGGCGGTACTTAAACAGAATGATCATTCAAAGCTCGTTGAATATGCCGGAAAGGCGGAAGCAAGGATCGGGCAGCTGGTGCAGGACAATGTGTTTGTCAACAATCTTATCGTTTACAATGTCACGGGTGATTTTTACAGATTCGCAGGGAATCTGGACAATACGAGCGTTAAGTATGTGATCCAGTCGGTGGAGCGAGGCGGATTGAAAAGTCAGATCAGGATAAAGGTTGAAGCCAGGAACTATATCGGCTATGTTTCGGACATTTATGACGGTAATGAAAGAAAAGGCGCTGTGGTCATCCTGACTGAAGAGGAGGAAGTTTACCGGCTGTTCGAACAGGCGGGCAAGGATGAAAACTTAAGGATCGCGCTGGCCGCGGATGACCGGATTATTTTATCGAACTATGCAGACTATATCGAGAAAGACGCTTTGACGGTTGAGTCGGAATCCGGATACTGTCTGTACAGGAAGGTCGGATTTACACCGTTTGGTCTGCTGGTTTCCTATGAGGATTCCAACCGGTATATCCGCATCATATTCTTCGTTGCGATGCTGATCATGGCGCTGATACTTTTCGCGATCCTGGAGGTATTTCTTTATTTCTGGAGAAAAAAGTTCTTTTCGCCGATCCAGTCGGTCATCACCGGGGTTGAGGGCTTTGATGGCGGAAAAGGAGAGCAGATCCCTCTTACCGGCATGGAGCATTTCGACGGTCTGGTACGCGGTATCAACGATATGGTGGAGCGTATCGAGCAAAAGGAAAAGGAAGTCTACGAGGCATCCTTCTCCCTTCAGGAAGCGGAGCTTAAAAAACAGAAGGCGCTTATCGTTTCGCTTAAAAAGCAGATCAGCGCGCATTTCACGGTTAATATCCTAAATATCATCAAGGCGTTGTCCGTATCGGGTGAAAATGAGAGAGCGGGTCTTCTGTGCGACGGCCTGTCTTTCCTGCTCCGTTACGCCAATGCGGGAGATTCTTTTATCAGCGGAATGGATGAGTTTTTTGTGCTGTCCAAATACGCCGAGATCATGGAGATCCGCTATCCCGGCAGGTTCACGGTCGATATTGACATGGTTGACGAGCTCGAAGAGATAGAGCTGCCGAGGATGCTCCTGCAGCCGATCATTGAGAACAGTATCGTTCACGGTATTATCGGAGGAGCGACGGAAAGCGGCGGGGAGGTTCATCTTTACAGTGAGATGGCGGATGACAAAGTCAGATTTGTGATCGAAGACAACGGATGCGGCATGAGCGCGGCGGAATTGGAAGAATTAAGAGAAAACATCACAACTGCCGATGCGGGCGATGTCGAGGTCGAAGGGCTCTCGCATGTGGCGCTGGTGAATATCGAGAGAAGGATCCATTCGTATTTTGGAAAAGAATATGGTATAACTATAGAGTCAGAACCCGGAAAGGGTTCAAAGATCACAGTGGAGATACCGCGTTGTAAACGTTTTGCATAGGGGGACCGATCGGATGTATAAAAAGACTGCTTTGATTTTATGCCTGTCAGCATGTTTATTAATACTTGCGGGTTGCAGCGGGAATAAGGCAAAGGACGCGATGTCGGTCTGGGAAGAGAACGCCGCACTCGATGCCAAACAAACGGCCGGAGAACTGTATGAGGCCGCAAAAGGCGAAGGGGTATTAAATATTTATACGGTTTCTTCACGACTGTTTGATGTTGCCGAGTCTTTTCAAAAACAATATCCGGGTCTGCTCGTCGAAGTAAACTACTTAAGGGCCGAGGAAATGACGGAAAAGATTAAGCAGAACCACGCGAGTGAAAGCTATGACTGCGATCTGCTCTTTATCACGAACGGAGACGGG
>JAILIQ010000332.1 GCA_024695205.1 Lachnospiraceae bacterium | reverse complement strand
GCTCGAATGCAGGAGCAGGGTATATGAGCCTTTGTATGAAAACGGGATATTTACCGGAGATGTCTCATATCATGAGTCGGTCGGATATACCGGACAGATACTCGAAAGGCTGTATTCCCCGGATGAATGCAGGTTTGAAGCGGGTTCGGTATTTTCGCTTACGATCAGAAGAAAAGATAAAAAGGTATATATAAGCGGAACAATAACAGGGAGCAGATGAGGCGGGAGACTGTCCTAAAACCGGCCACACAGGAGGCTGACATATGAGATTGTATCACTTCACTTTGATATTTTCGGTACTTGCTTTATCGGCGGCCATAGTCTGTGAGAACAGGCTTGAATTATCTTCCGCTGATTTTGATAACACGGGAAAGATCGATACGGCTTTTGACAGGGCCTGCGATGCTGCGGCATTGGCTCTTCGCGGTATGGGTGAAGAACTGTCACGGCAGGTTATCGTAAATGCCGAAACACAGTTTATCAACTCATTGTGTGCTTATTTCGGGATCAACGCCTTTTCTCCCGAAGGCAGACAGCTGATGCTGAAGATACCGGTCATTGCCGTAACGGGTCATGACGGAATGTATGTCGGATTTCTGTCGGATGAAAATGGGACGGTTGTGCGAAGATGGACTTCTAAAACAGCATATGAAGATAAAAGTCCGGAAGAAATCCTTGAGGAATACTGTATGAGGCGTACTGTGGGAGCAGACCCGCAGACAACATCATACCGATTTGAACTTCCCGCCGATGATGAGGGCATGTTTCAGAGAAACCTGCATGAGACGGGGTTTGCTGCATTTTACAGAAGTCCCGTGAAAGAACGGAGCAGTTATGTGCAATATACATACGCTTCCTCTGTTTCAAAAACAGCGACACATTTTTATATCAATATCAGCGGGATGGGTCTTGGTTCCCCGGTATATTACCATCTTAAGGACTGCAGCTACAGGAATGAAGAATGCATGGAATTCAATAGCCGCGAGGAATGCGCTCGATTTGGGGCATTCATCTGCCCGGTATGCCGGGATATTTTGTAGAAAAGGGCTTAAGAAAAGGAGGATGAATTGGAGATAAAAAAGAGAAGATCCCTGATGAAGAGCATTACTGCATTATGTATTCTGATGCTGATCATAAACCTTATTCCGGCACATCATTCTGCGGGAGGAACGGCAATTGATGAAAATACCGTCATCAGGACAGACCAGTTGGGTTCGGTTGCCGGCCATGCAGGTGATTACGGATGGGATTCACGTGGAGCCTACTTTACATATTCCGACGCCAGCGGAAAGATAAAGGGACAGCTGGGGCGTATTCTGTTCTGTGACGAGAACGGTATCCCAAGAGACAGAATGTGGGCTGCATGGGGAAATGAGTTTCCGGACTGGTGGGGCCGTATGCTTGCCGAGATGGTCAGGCAAAACACTCCTTCAGACAAAATGAAGGATCTGCGCAGAGCCTTTTCCGATTCGGTTACGTTTGAGTGTACCTGGGTGATCGCCATAGGTGTAAAGGATAATTCGGTCGGAAGCGGGCCGGTATTGACACTGCGAGAAGACAACACTTTGCGTATGGCCTACAATGTTGATATTTCAAAACTGGATCCCGCTGAAAAGCTCTATTCGGGAGATCAGATGACTGATTCGCTTTCGGATCTGCTTCCCGGCGAAAAATGGGGCAAAACTTCCCAGAAGACATTTGAAGAGCGAAATCCGTATATTTACAGAGTAGCGGTCGATTCATATGCGATCAGGATATTTGCGACGGATTGTACGGAATGTGCCCGAGCGGGGAAAGAACAGGGAGACTACTGTGTTCACAATAACAGGGAATTGCTAATGTCGGCGGTTCCGATAGAGTACAACGGCAACAGATATACCCGGGATGCTTCTTTTGTCTGGGAGGGACAGACAGCAAATTACCGGGAACCTGTTTTTGACGGATACAGGCGTGTTCCTGCAAAAGATGATATGTCTTCCTTTTACGGCAGGTTGAACAACGGTAAGATCGTTGTTGAAAAAGACAGTGTGTTGTATCTTGTATACGAATCAACGACCGGTACGGAAACGGTTACAGCGACACCCGGGCCGGATCCGGTCACGACTCCGCCACCGGCCGGTGATAATCCGCCGGCGGTATCTCCGGGTGCGACACCGGCGGTGACTCCTACAGGCGGCCCGACAATACCCGGCCCGACAACACCGGGACCGGTAACCGGAACTCCTTATGCAACGCCGGTACCGACTTATGCGCCGGTACCGCAGTATGATCAGCAACAGGACCGTGATGACATGGTGCTTGATACCATGGATACCATGGCAAAAGCGGTCATATGTTCCGATGTATTTGATGTCAGGACTGCAGTGCCTTCTACCGAGAGCGTATATATAAAAGCATCCGCAAGAAATCTTATGTACAGGATAAATGCCCGTACTGTTTCAGGAAAGGTTCCTTTGTCCGTAACGGTAGGAGTCCCGTATACACTTGTGTGGAAGGACGAAGAGGGAAACGAGCATGAAGAGAGCGGCACAGCCGAAACAGTAACGGTTATTTACAGGGATTATTCCTTTATTCATCTGGATTCCCTGGAATTTTATCTGCTGGATAATATGCTTATCTCCAACCCTGCGATGTACCCTTCGCAGACAGAATTAAAACCCTCGGATGCGGGGGCTGTTATGCCTGATGTATCACAACCTGTTGTGTACGGGTCGGCATCACCGGTGTTTAAAGGAAATATAGATTATCCGGAAGGTTTCTCTTCATACATTCTCTCATCAAACAGTATTTTCATCGACGGTGAAAACACTAAACCCGCGATACCTGTCATCTCTGCGGAAGAAGCATACTGGACGGTACAGAACAGTGTAGGGGAGCTTATGTGCAGGAATGACGAATTTACTGTCGACAATAATGATGTACTTGGAACGAGCGGCTGGCATGAATACGGAAGCGGGTCACAAAGCATCAATATGGTGTGGCCGCAGATCGTGGAATTTGATACATCGGAAATGTTTGGCGATAATTATTTTACGATCCCGGTACAGATAAGAAACGGTTTGTACAGGACCAACACACGGCTTGTCAAATACAGGCTTGCGGCTTCTTTCGGAACGCCCGGGGCCCCGTATGATGCGTTGATAGAGGTAAACCCCGTTAATGTTCATACGCCGGTATATTCGGAAGCGTTTATTGAGGAATGTGACCCATCTGATGCCAATATATCATATTTTCAGGAAACCCGTGGAAAACCCGAAGGTTCATTTGTAATAGTAAACGGCAGTTCAAATTCTCTTGGATCGGCCGGTTCGGAACATGATACGGAGGATTTTCTCATAAGGTTTAACAATACAGGGAATCATCCTGTATATTCCGGAAGGTTGGGCAGTTCCTTTGATTACTCTTCAAATGTAAACGGGCTTAATGGCGGTTCATATATCGAAGGCAATTATCTGCGTTTCCCGTTTGATGTAGTCATGGATGTCGGCAATGACCGGTCACAACTCAACGACAGGACCGTAAAGAAAGGAACCTGGGTAAAGTGCGAAAACCTGCAGCGCTTTTATCCTGCCGGACCGGTTGCAGAGGGATTCTACGATATAGAGGCCGAAACAGTTGCTGTCAATGCCTATGGCGTAAATGACCGGGGTGAAGACATTCCGCAAAAATATAACGGTGATCCGGGTGAATATCTTGTCGGAAACAGGATACGTGTATATATAAGCGGGAAAATATACGGCCTGAGCCTGATCGATATTTCCTCGAAAGCTGAATGGAACAATGTTTTCTCAAAGGATTCCCTTAACAAATACATAAAATATATACCCGGAGCAATACCAGGTCCGAACTGGCCGGCAAATGACGGTACACTTATATCTTTATCGCCTTCGGGCAGGTATTCGGAAAATGAACTTAAAGAAAAAGTTTTCTACTATACACCGGGAACCGGAAATGAGCTGGGAAGAGAGACGGGAAGACATAAAAGATATACTTTTCCGCTTATGGCCGGGAGTCATCCGGACGCTGCACGATCAAACAGGGGAGTATTAAAGTCGGGGTACCGGTGGAGGTTCAGGATAAAAACTTCCGGATACACAATGGATCTTCCGGGCAGCAGGGTGGTTATAAAACCTTCGTACAGGATAATATCAGGTACGGACACAGGCTGTGAAGCCGTGATGTATGTGCCGGACGGAAACGGTGACCTTATGAAGACGCCGGAATTTATAGAGGCAAAGAAGGTTCTGACCGACACATCGGGAATACAGGTTTGGGATTTTGAGTTTTTGATTCCGGACGGTTTCAGAATGGCGGCCGGGGGAAAACCGTTTACTGTTTTCGGAAAATATTATCCCGATATTGACGTTTTTCCGGCAGATGGTCAGTTAACGGCCTATGGAAGCGGGATATGGGTCGAAAACGGATCGGCGGTTGTGAATTTTGAGATCAAAGCAATTGCTGCTGACGGAAGTGAACTGTATTCGTACAATACCGTTAACGGATCGTGCAATATGTGGAAAACCGAAGGGCAGGAGACCGATAAAACGGATTTTTACGGACAGAAATACAGATTCAGTTACGGTGATATAGCGATCGTGAGCATAGAAAAAGGTGCATCATCCGATTATGTTATCGATCATCAGAATTGATGCACCATATATTGCAATGTTGTTTTAAGCTTCAGGCTTCAGTAGATCCTGTAGTGTCCGCCGAGAGCAAGGAAAGCGAAGAAATACAGACAATTGTCATAGTAACGTCTTTCGCCTTCACGCATCGGAGTATTCCAGAGACGGTTAAGCCATTTGATCACAAGCTCGTGATCCTCCTGTGAAACACCTTCCTTTTCGATGGCAAGAATGCCCTGAACGGTTGCGGCGAGAAGTCCTACAGGGTGAAGAGCTTTGATCCCGGCAGGGGTACCGTCGATCTCATAGCACATGAGTTCATGGCCGGCCTGATCTTCCTTATCGAGGAAACGGAGCAGCTTGATGGCGGCAGAACATTGTCCCACATCTATTCCGTTCCAGAGATAATCGAGTCCGATATTGGCTACGGTACGATAGGAATCACTGTAGAAACAGTCATGACGCTGTTTTGTCCAGGGAATGGGCCTGCTCATGGGAGTTCCGTCGAATTCGGCATATTCCGGATTCATACCGGTTACGGGGTGGCATGCCTTAACAAGGTATTCGCGGCTGACTTTCGCAGCTTCGGCAAAGAAGCTTCTGTCTTCTTCATTGGCCCATTTTGCAAAAAGCTCGTAAAAATGGGGCAGATGATAGGAAGGATCCGTATAATCGATGCCGGCTACAAAAAGGATCTGCTTATTGTCACGATTCCACATCGGTGCGCCGGGTCTGTTGTTTTCTCCTTTATGAAGACAGGCGCTTAAAATGTCTCTTGCATGTTTTGAGTATTCAAAGATGCCTTCGCCGTCACCCCAGCGATTGGAGGCAAAGAACAAAGACATGGCAAAGAACTCCTCGCCGTCGGGGGCAGCGCCTTCTGCGTTATGTGTCCCGTCAAGGGCGCATGACCATGCAAAGTATCCTTCTTCCCTGTCATCACTTCCGGGACGATGCCACATGTTTGTGTAAGCCCATTTCCAGATCCTGTCAAATTCCTCTTTATGACCGGTCTGAACACAGTACATCATACCGTATGACATTCCTTCGGTACGGGCATCATGATTACCGGTATCTTCAAGGTATCCGGTGTTATCGGGTCCCGGATGGTATATCCTGACATCTTCGCTGCCATAGAAGAAAGTCTCAAAAATGCTGTTGATGCGTTCATCGACTTCCTGACGGCTTTTTCCTATTAATTCAAAATAGTTTTTATAATCGGTTTTTTCGGCTGACATATATCCCTCCTGAAAATCATTCTGATATCACGCAGTTTATCAGTAAAATACGCTAAAAATAACGTGTTCTGATTATATGTTATCGATTTGTGGTGATTCTTCACAATAATTGCGAAGCGTGATGCAAAAAAAGTCAAAAAAAACATATTGGCTTTTGACACGCCCGACACAATATGCTAATATAAATTTTCAGTGCATTAATAATGCGTTATGATTTTTTGACAGGGGGTCAGATAATACCTATGAAAGCTAAAACAAAAGGGTTACTTAAGCTTTTGGCTGCGATCGTCGTGATAGGTCTGGTCATGTTTGTTGCAATTGTCGGTATAGGTTCCGACAAAAAAATGAGTGCTTCAAACGTCAGACTCGGTCTCGATCTTGCCGGAGGTGTCAGTATTACTTATGAAACAGTGGATGAAGATCCTTCTTCATCAGCACTCGATGACACTGTTTACAAGATGCAGAAACGTGCCGAAAGTTTCAGTACCGAAGCCCAGGTTTATCCTGAGGGTTCCAACAGGATCACCGTTTCGATTCCGGATGTTACGGATGCCGATGAGGTTCTTGCAAGCCTCGGAAGTGCCGGTAATATCTACTTCATTTACGGCATGAGCAGTAAAGGTATCCAGAATATCGAAACAACCTTTAACACCGTAACAGGGGAGTATGAATCAAGACTTCTCCGTTCCATGGACGAGATCATTGCCGATCAGGATGTGGTTCTCGACGGATCTGATATTACGGACGCACAGGCCAATGTATTTCAGGATAATCTGAAAGGTACGGAATATATCGTTGTTCTGAACCTTAATGAGACCGGTCGTCAGAAATTTGCAAATGCGACCGCATACAGCTACGGATTTTACAATTCATCCAATACAGAGGATATGTACAAGAACATCATTGCCATCGTTTATGACAATGAAGTTGTCAGTGCTCCTCATGTAGCAAATGTTATCAGCGAAGGAACTGCCACGATCTCGGGTCAGCACAGCTTTGATGAAGCCAAGATACTTGCTTCCACGATCCGTATCGGCGCGCTTCCTCTTGAACTGTCAGTATTAAGATACTATGTTGAGGGTGCCCAGCTCGGTGCCGATGCTCTTAATAAGAGCGTTATCGCCGGTATCATCGGATTTGCGCTCATCATCATTTTCATGATAGCTCTTTACAGGATCGCAGGTACTGCTGCATCGCTCGCACTTGTGTTCTATATCGGACTTATGGTGATCTGCCTTAATCTTTTCTCGGTAACGTTAACGCTTCCGGGTATCGCAGGTATCATTCTTTCGATAGGTATGGCGGTTGATGCGAATGTTATCATTTTCACACGTATCCAGGAAGAACTTGCGACAGGCAAGACTGTAAGGTCTTCTATAAAGCTTGGTTTCTCAAAGGCTCTGTCGGCGATCATCGACGGTAACGTAACAACGATCATTGCAGCGATCGTTCTGTATTTCCTCGGTTCGGGAACCGTTAAGGGATTTGCCCAGACTCTTGCCATCGGTATCATTCTTTCAATGATCACCGCATTGTTTGTTACTAAATTCCTTCTTGGATCCTTCTTCGAGCTCGGTGCCGACAAGCCCGTTCTCTACGGTAAGAAGAAGGAGATCAAGACACTTCATATTGCCGATAATTTCAAGAGATTCCTTATCATATCGGGCAGCGTGATCTGTGTAGGTATCATTGCGATAATCATCAATTTTGCAACCATCGGAACACCTTTCAGCTACGGACTTGATTTTTCGGGCGGAACGGTTACCGCGTTTACATATGACGGAGATATTCCGGCGGGTATCCAGAGCGAAGTTGAGGCTCTTGCACTTGAGAGCACCGGTTCAAATGCCGAGGTTTCGATAGTTTCAGCGGAGAACTCCGTAAGGATCAGAACAAAAGAACTTTCAACCGATACACGTGCAAAGCTGATAGATGCGATCACAGCTAAGTATAATGTAGGCAACGACAGGATAACCACAGAATCCGTAGGTTCGACTGTAAGTTCGGAAATGAAGAGAGATGCGCTTGTAGCCGTTCTGGTAGCTACGATCGGAATGCTCCTTTATATCTGGATACGCTTTAAGAACATTCATTTCGCAACAAGTGCGGTTTCAGCACTTATCCATGATGTTCTTGTTGTTTTGACCGTATATGCGGTTGCAAGGGTATTTATCAGTGTAGGCAATACCTTTATCGCCTGTATGCTGACGATAGTCGGATATTCGATCAATGCGACGATCATTATCTTTGACAGAATAAGAGAGAATCTTGAACTCAGAAGAAGCCAGAATTCGACCATGGAGATAGTCAATATGAGTATCACCCAGACGTTTACAAGAAGTATTAACACTTCGCTTACCACTCTGATCATGGTTGTTCTTCTAGCGATACTCGGTGTTCGTTCGGTTCGTGAATTTGCGATCCCGCTCATCGCCGGTATTTTATGCGGTACCTTCTCATCTGTCTGCTTGGCGGGCGGAATGTGGTACTTCCTTCAGAATAAGTTCAAAGTTAAGGAATGATAAGGTAATTTAAAATGGAAAAATGGGCGATATGCAACAAAAAAGGAGATTTTGAGGGCATTTCCGCACGCTTCGGTATTTCACAGATCGCTGCAAGACTTCTTGTCAACAGGGATCTGTGCACCGATGAACAGATACGGGAATTCTTCGAGCCTGACATCTCCATGCTGCATTCGCCCTTTCTTATTAAGGATCTGGACAGGGCTGCCCGGGCTCTGTGCGAAAAGATCAACCGTAACGCAAGGATAAGGATCGTCGGTGACTATGATGTGGACGGCATCATGGCAACTTATATCCTTACGGATGCGGTACGTTCATGCGGGGGAGATGTCGACTGGTATATCCCTCACAGGATACGTGACGGGTACGGCATCAATGCAGAGATCATAGATAACGCTGCCGACGACGGGATAGATACGGTCGTGACATGTGACAACGGTATCGCGGCAGTTGATGCTGCGGCACAGGCAAGGCGAAGGGGCATTACGATGATAGTCACGGATCATCATGAGCTTCAGGATGTACTGCCTGACTGTGATATCATAGTAGATCCGAAACGAAAAGACGATGAATATCCGTGCAAGGAGATATGCGGTGCAGTTGTTGCCGCCAAGCTTGCACAGGCTCTGTTCGGAATTACCGGAAGGGATTATGACCCTGAAAGATATCTTGAGTTCATGGCAATGGCAACTGTCTGCGATGTCGTCTCTTTAAGGGGGGAGAACAGGACGATTGCCAAGCTCGGGATCAAAAAGCTGGCTACGACTTCATGTTACGGATTGTCCGCTCTGATAAGGGAAAAAGGGATAGACATCTCTTCATTGAGCGAATACCACATCGGATATGTTCTCGGACCCTGCTTTAATGCGACAGGCAGAATAGACGATGCGGGAGTTGCACTTAATCTGCTTATGGAAAGTGACGAATGTAAGGCCGGGAAGCTTGCGCAGGAATGTGTGGCTTTAAACGAAGAACGCAAGGAAATGACGGCTCAGCAGGAGAAAAAAGCCGTTGAGATCGTGGATGCCTTTCCGGTACTTCCCAAAGTCATCGTAGTTGAGCTTGAGGACTGCCACGAAAGTATACTCGGGATCATCGCAGGCCGCCTCAAGGAGCATTATTCGAGGCCTGCAATTGCTGCGACACGGAATACCGACGGATACAAGGCATCCGCACGGTCGATAGAAAATTACAATATATTTGAAGAACTCAAAAAATGTTCCGATCTTCTCGTTAAATTCGGAGGGCATCCGATGGCCGCAGGGCTGACGATCAGGGAAGGATGCTTTGAGGAATTTGCGAAACGTCTGAACGACAACTGCACAATGGATGAAAACGATATGTGCAGGAAGGTTCTTCTCGACGCCGAGGTCAGCTTTAATGCATTCAATGAAAAGACTGTAGGTGAACTTGCTTTGTTTTCGCCTTTTGGCCCCGGAAACGCTTCGGCGCTGTTCGGAGAGAGAAACCTTAAGGTAAGAAGCATTTCCTATATCGGGAAGGATAACAGCTTCCTCAAATTTATATTTGTAAATTCATTCGGACTTGAAATTACCGCAACGATGTTTTCGAATGCTGCTCTGGTTGTGAAAGAGCTTGAAGAAAGATTCGGAAAGGATCAGGTACAGCGGGCTTTCAGAGGCGGTGAAAACGATATTTGCGTTACTGCCGCATATGTTCCGAAGATCAATACATACAGGGAAATGAAAGAGATCCAGATGAACATAAAATATCTCAGATCCTGAAATACTAAAACAGGGCTGCCGTTCAACGACAGCCCTGTCTGTTTTTTATACTATCAGGCAGTTACGGCATTATTCTTTTTTGATGCGAATATATACAGGACTGTCGAGATGCATATTGCACAGGCGCTTACGATCAGAACAGGAATCCAGTTTACATCGGCGATCCCTGTTATGTCGAATTCACCCGTTTCGCCGTTTTGAAGCTTTGAAAATACCATCACTGTGTCAAATACGATACCTGCGGCAAGTATGATACCGGCGACCCATTTGATAATGGGAATCTTCTGCTCGTCATGGGGAGCATAGTATCTTAATGATTCATGTCTGAAATCGAGCACGGATCCGATATAGTAAGCGACCAGCATCGTGACGATCGTCTCGGGTACCATATAAGTTGCATTATAACTTAATGAATATGCAAATGCTGCACTGTCGGGAATCGATAAGCCGGCCCATACGGTGCAACCCGTGATGACATGACATATAAAGCGAAGTACGCAGATCAGAAGAGATCCGAGCATAAGAGCAACGGGCTGATTGGTCCTGTTTTTAAATACTCCGCCGAGCCCCGCTACCATAAATGCTACCAGATAGTCAAGCAGTATGATCGCAACGCCCGCCTGCCATGAAGTTGCATAGGAAAGTGTGTTGAGTCCGAAAAGCTGCTGGATCACACCGAAGGCGAGACCGGAAAGCAGACCCCACTTTATTCCGTGGCGATATGAAATGATAACTATAGGGAGCATTGACGCTATCGTGACCGATCCGCCGTAAGGAAGATCAGCCAGCTTGATAAGACTTAAAACTGTAGCGATTGCCAGCATGATCGCCGATTCGGTCAGTTTTCTTGAATTTGTTGTTTTGTTCATAAAACAATTTCCTCCTGTTTTCCTTAAAAAATCTTTTGCAAATAAGCTAAAAAGGCGGAAAAAGCGGAGATCGTCCATGAAGTATAACATGAAGAAGCGGCAGAAGGATCAAAACCTTTCTGGGGGAACATGATGATTATATTCAGCTTCCTTACGCCGGTATTATCCGGTTCAAGTTATGAGGGACAGTGCAAATGGGTAACCGAAGAAAAACAGTCCGGATGCACATCTCAGCAAATAGGCGCCCCTAGCTTTCCGAAAAGATATGATATAGCAACGTTATCCGCATGTCAATATTTTTTTTCTTGCAGTACATATATTGATTTGTTATCATAAAATATGGTAATTTAATACATTGTTTTTATCCTGATCCGCAGAGGAAATGTTAACGGAACCGATGCGGCATCGTTTACACGGATGGTTCTGTTTTAAAGTGTAGTACACCTTTAAACTGCACGCATCGGTGCCGGGAGCGCCACCGGTGCAACAATCATCCGATCGCTGCGCTCTTGGCATGGAGGTTGAAAAGTGAAAAAATACGGATTTATCGGAACGGGAAATATGGGCTATCCGCTGCTTGTCGGAGCTGCTGAGCTTAGTGGAAAAGAGAATGTAACTTATTCGACACCCTTTATCGAAGAAATGGAAAGTGTCAAAGCAAAGACCGGGATAGACTACAGCACGGATACAGCAGCATTGGCGGCAGATTCCGAGATCATAGTAATCTGCGTAAAACCGCAGATGCTCAAAGATGTTTTTAACGATCTGTCCAAAACCGGATTAAGAGGAAAGACTATCATTTCAATAGCTGCCGGTGTTTCCTGTGCGACGCTTTATGAAGGGATCAGACAGGATGTCAGGATAGCCAGGATCATGCCCAACACTCCGGCAATGGTCGGTGAGGGAATGAGCTGTATTTGTTTCTCGGACTATTCAGGCGGATTTGATGAAGCTGCGAAGAAAGATGTAACGGATCTGTTCGAAAAGGTCGGCAAGGTAGAGATAATCCCCGAGAGCCTGATGAATGCCGCCATATGTGCCAACGGAAGCTCTCCGGCATACGTTTTCATGTTTATCGAGGCCCTTGCGGACAGTGTCGTAAAATACGGAATACCCCGTAAAACGGCTTATAAGCTTGCGGCCCAGACCGTTTTGGGTTCGGCAAAGCTTGTGCTGGAATCGTCGGATCACCCCGGAGCATTAAAGGACAATGTATGTTCACCGGGCGGTACTACTATCGCGGCAGTTGAAGCTCTTGAAGAATGGGGCTTCAGAAATGCGGTCATGAAGGCAACGGATGCCTGCTATGAAAAGGGAGTCGAACTCGGACAAAAGGCTAAGGATAAAAGCTGAAAAAGGTATGATCATGAATAACTAAATACGGAAAAAAGAGGTTGGTAAATTGGTAAAATGAATAACATTTCATCGGGCAGAGATTATTTAAAGGATAAAAAAAGGATCGTTGTAAAAGTCGGTTCTTCTTCGATCACGCATCCTGAAACCGGACGCATGAACCTTGAAAAAATAGAAAAGCTGGTACGTGTATTATCCGATCTTGCCAATTCGGGCAAGGATGTGATACTTGTTTCCTCGGGTGCGATACCTGTCGGGAGCAGGGTTCTGGGAATGGAGCACAAGCCTGCCGAAAAATCACAGAAGCAGGCCTGCGCCGCGGTAGGACAGGCCAGTCTGATGATGGTCTACCAGAAGTTTTTTGCCGAGTACCAGCACAGTGTTGCACAGATCCTTCTGACAAAGTATACGATGATCCGAAGCGAAAGCAGGCATAATGCCGAAAATACATTTAACGAACTGCTGCGGATGGGTGTTATTCCGATCGTAAACGAAAATGACACGGTTGCCACCGATGAGATCGAGTTCGGTGATAACGATACGCT